>NZ_JBHVER010000024.1:0-64737 GCF_042802195.1 Kitasatospora sp. NPDC057500
CCGGGACCCTCCGCCCGTCGTCCGGGAACCCACCGGGGCCCCGTACCGTCACAGGGACAGCCCCTGATCCAGCCCGGCCGATTCTGGAAGGAGACGCGAGCACGCGATGACGGCGCCCCTCTCCTCCCCCGACCCCGCCGCGGGCGCGCACCCCGACGTCGACGAGCTGGCCGACCTCGCCGAGGACCTGCTCGCCCCCGCCGACGCCGAGGTGCTCCGGCGGCACCTGGCCGACTGCGCCGACTGCCGGGAGACCGTCGAGGCGCTCACCGAGGTGCGGACGCTGCTCGCCGGGGCCGGGAGCCCGGCCATGCCGGCCGATGTCGCCGCCCGGATCGACGCCGCCCTCGCGGCCGCGGCCCAGGACGCCCACCCCGTCCCCGCACCCGCCCCGGCCGTGCGGTCCCTCACGCCGTCCGTGCCGTCCGCTCCACCGGCCCGGCCCTCCGCCGCCACCGGCCCGGGCCGCACCGCCCGCCCCCGGCGCCGCAGGGCCCTGCTGCTCGGCTCGGCGGCCGCCCTGCTCGCCCTCGGCCTCGGCGGCGCCTTCCTGTCGCTCTCCCCCGACCAGCGGGGCGACGGCCTCACCGCCAACACCGTCGGCGCCCCCGCCGCCGCCTCGGCCGCCCCGGAGAGCGCCGCGGCCAAGGCCGACCGGGCTCCCGGCGGCACCGTCTACCAGGACGACCAGCTCGCCGCCCAGGTCCGGCAGCTGCTCGCCAGGGCCGGAGCGGCCACCGGACGGCCGGTGCTGCCCGTCAAGCCCTCCGCCGGCTCCGGCGCGACCGCCGTACCGCCCGCCGGGGGCGGTGAGGGCGGTGAGGGCGGCGAGGACCTGCCCGGCGGCCACCCCACCTCGGCCTGCCCGCCGCCCAGCACCGCCGCCCTGCTGGCCACCGACCTCGGCAGCTACGCCGGCGCCCCCGCCGAGCTCCTCGTCCACGCCCTGCCCGGCCACCCCGACCGGCTCGACGTCTACCTCCGCTCCCCCGGCTGCGCCGTCCTGCTGCACCGGGTCGTCCCAGCCGGCTGACCGATGGTTCCCGTGCGATCCATGCCACGGGCCGCACGACACTCCCAGAGTGCGGGCACCTGGTACTGATCCTCCTGGGAATGCGAGACACTGGTCAGTCGTTGTCCCGGGCGGCGGAGCAGGACCGCCCTCCCCGCAGCAAACGCGGGTCGCGATGCGAACCAGGAGATGCAGTGAGCGACGTCCGTAACGTGATCATCATCGGTTCCGGCCCGGCCGGCTACACGGCTGCGCTCTACACGGCCCGTGCCTCCCTCAAGCCGCTGGTCTTCGAGGGAGCCGTCACCGCCGGTGGTGCGCTGATGAACACCACCGAGGTCGAGAACTTCCCGGGCTTCCGGGAGGGCATCATGGGCCCGGAGCTGATGGACAACATGCGGGCGCAGGCCGAGCGCTTCGGCGCGGAACTGATCCCCGACGACATCGTCGCCGTCGACCTCACCGGTGACGTCAAGACCGTCACCGACTCCGAGGGCAACGTCCACAAGGCCCGCGCCGTGATCGTCACCACCGGCTCCCAGCACCGCAAGCTGGGCCTGCCCAACGAGGACAAGCTGTCCGGCCGCGGTGTCTCCTGGTGCGCGACCTGCGACGGCTTCTTCTTCCGCGACCAGGACATCGCGGTGGTCGGCGGCGGTGACACCGCCCTGGAGGAGGCGACCTTCCTCTCCCGCTTCGCCCGCAGCGTCAAGGTCATCCACCGCCGGGACACCCTGCGCGCCTCCAAGGCGATGCAGGAGCGCGCCTTCGCCGACGAGAAGATCAGCTTCGAGTGGGACAGCGCGGTCGAGACCATCCACGGCGACCCGAAGCTGTCCGGTGTCACCCTGCGCGACACCACCACCGGCGAGACCCGCGAGCTCCCGGTGACCGGCCTGTTCATCGCCATCGGCCACGACCCGCGCACCGAGCTCTTCAAGGGCCAGCTGGACCTCGACGCCGAGGGCTACCTCAAGGTCGAGGCCCCCTCCACCCGCACCAACATCCCGGGCGTCTTCGCCGCCGGCGACGTCGTCGACCACACCTACCGCCAGGCCATCACGGCCGCCGGCACCGGCTGCTCCGCCGCCCTGGACGCCGAGCGCTACCTGGCCTCGCTGGCCGACCTGGAGGCCCAGGCCGCCGCCGTCGCGGTCTGACCCCCACCGACCCCACCGTCCGGGTGGGCGTGTTCCACGTGAAACACGCCCACCCCCGCCGGGCCGAAACAGAACCGCTCCGCGCGGCGTTGTAGACCTGGCAGCCCCTCCCCCGTTCGACCCTTAGGAGTGATCGTGGCCGGCGCCACCACCACCGTGACCGATGCGACGTTCGATGCCGACGTCCTCAAGAGCGACAAGCCCGTCCTCGTCGACTTCTGGGCCGAATGGTGCGGCCCGTGCCGCCAGGTGGCCCCGGTCCTGGAGGACATCGCCTCCGAGGAGGGCGACAAGCTCACCATCGCCAAGCTCGACGTCGACGCCAACCAGCAGACCGCCGCGGCGTACAACGTCATCTCCATCCCGACCCTGATCCTCTTCAAGAACGGCGAGCCGGTGAAGCAGATCACCGGTGCCCGTCCGAAGGCCGCGCTGCTGCGCGAGCTGGACGGCCTGATCTGAGGCACGTCCCCAGCACGCCACGAGGGCGGGGCTCCCCACCGGGAGCCCCGCCCTCGTCCATCGGCACCCGGCGCCCGCCGGGGAACGCCGCGCTCAGAACGGCCGCAACGCCGGCTCCTTCCGCCCACCGCCCAGCAGCCGCTCCAGCGCCCCCTCGACGTCCCCCCGCCAGGAGAGCGTGGTGCGTGCCTCCAGCCGCAGCCGCGGGTAACGGTGGTGCGGGCGGACCGTCTTGAAGCCCACCGCCAGCAGGTGCTCGGCCGGCAGCACACAGCTCACCGGCTGCCGCCCCACCGCCCCGAACGCCTCGATCGCCCGGAAGCCCCGGCCCAGCAGGTCCTTGGCCACCGTCTGCACCAGCACCCGGCCGATCCCCTGCCGTTGGAAGCCCGGCAGCACCCGGCTGACCATCAGCTGAACGGCGTCCGAGGAGACCGGACTGGTCGGGAAGGACTGCGCCCTCGGCACGTACGCGGGCGGGGCGTAGAGCACGAAGCCGGCCGGCCGGTCGTCCACGTAGACCACCCGGCCGCAGGAGCCCCACTCCAGCAGGACCGCCGAGATCCACCCCTCCTTCTCCAGCTCCGGCTTGCCCGACTCGACCGCCGCCCGGCCACTGACCGGGTCCAGCTCCCAGAACACACAGGAGCGGCAGGTCGACGGCAGGTCCGCGAGGTTGTCCAGCGTCAGCGGAACGATCCTGCGTCCCATGCCCCGCACCTCCTCGTCCACTCCACAGTCGAGCATTCCCCCCGAACGCCGATGGGTGCATGTTTCACGTGAAACAGCGCTCACGCGGAACATGCACCCATCGGCACGCCAGGTCGACCCGGCTCAGCCCTGTGACAGCCGCAGCCCGTCGTCGCCGGGCGCCATGCTGTCCAGGATCCGGTTGAGGTCGTCCACCGAGCCGAACTCCAGGACCACCTTGCCCTTGCCGAGCTTGCCGCCCCGCTGCGAGACCTCGACCTTCACCCGGGTGTCGAAGCGGTCGGAGAGCCGGTCCGCCAAGTCGTTGAAGGCAGGAGAGAGGATCTTGCCCGCCTTGGGGGACGGCCGCTTGGGCTTCTCCTCGCGCTGCATCAGCGCGACGAGCTCCTCGGTGGTCCGCACCGAGAGCCCCTCCGTGATGATCCGCTTGGCCAGCTCCTCCTGCCGCTCGATGTCCGGAGCCCCCAGCAGCGCCCGGGCGTGGCCGGCCGTCAGCACCCCGGCGGCCACCCGCCGCTGGACCGTCGGCGACAGCTTCAGCAGCCGCAGGGTGTTGGAAACGTGCGACCGGGAGCGCCCGATCCGGTCCGCCAGCTCGTCGTGGGTGCAGGAGAAGTCCCGCAGCAGCTGGTCGTAGGCGGCCGCCTCCTCCAGCGGGTTGAGCTCGGCCCGGTGCAGGTTCTCCAGCAGGGCGTCCAGCAGCAGCTTGTCGTCCTCGGTGGCCCGGACGATCGCCGGGATCTGCTCCAGCCCGGCCTCCCGGGAGGCCCGCCAGCGCCGCTCGCCCATGATGAGCTCGAAGCGTCCCGGCGCCGCCTGGCGCACCACCACCGGCTGGAGCAGGCCCACCTCCTTGATCGAGGCGACCAGCTCGGCCAGCTTGTCCTCGTCGAACACCTCGCGCGGCTGACGCGGGTTCGGGGTGATCGCGTCCAGCGGCAGCTCGGCGAAGTAGGCGCCGGCCACCCGCGCGAGCTCCGCCTCGACGGCCTGCTCCCGCAGGCTCTCCGCGGCCGCCTTGGCCGCCAGCGTCCCCCGGCCGGACGGCAGCACCGGCACCGCGGTCGGCGAGACCGCCCCGGGCGAGGCCACCGGGGCCGCCGCCGGCTGCGCCGCGGCGCCGGTCCCGGCTCCGCCGCCCGCCGGGGCGGCGGGGCCGATCAGCGCCCCCAGCCCTCGTCCCAGACCCCTGCGACCACTCACCGATTGCCCTCCGTCGTACCGTGCTGTGCCCCCGGGGCACCCTGCCCCGAACCGTCCCGCTGCTGCCCCACCAACGAGCCGCCGGCCCCCACGGACACCGCCCGCTGCGCCAGCTCCCGGGCGGCCTCCAGGTAGGAGAGCGCACCGGTGGAACCCGGATCGTAGGTGAGCACCGTCTGACCGTAGCTGGGCGCCTCCGAGATGCGGACCGAGCGCGGGATCGCGGTGTGCAGGACCTCCTGCTGGAAGTGCGTCCGGACCTCCTCCGCCACCTGGGCGGCCAGCCTGGTCCGGGCGTCGTACATGGTGAGCAGGATGGTGGAGACGTGCAGCACCGGGTTGAGGTGCGCCCGGACCAGCTCGACGTTGCGCAGCAGCTGGCCGAGGCCCTCCAGCGCGTAGTACTCGCACTGGATCGGGATCAGCACCTCCTGGCCGGCGACCAGGGCGTTGACCGTCAGCAGGCCCAACGAGGGCGGACAGTCGATCAGGATGTAGTCCAGCGGCTGCTCGTAGGCGGCGATGGCGCGCTGCAGCCGGCTCTCCCGGGCCACCAGCGACACCAGCTCGATCTCGGCTCCGGCCAGGTCGATGGTGGCGGGCACGCAGAACAGCCCCTCGACCTCGACCACCGGCTGCACCACGTCGGCCAGCGGCTTGCCCTCCACCAGGACGTCGTAGATCGAGGGCACCTCGGCGTGGTGGTCGATGCCGAGCGCGGTCGAGGCGTTGCCCTGCGGGTCGAGGTCGATCACCAGGACGCGCAGGCCGTGCATGGCCAGCGAGGCGGCGAGGTTGACGGTGGTGGTGGTCTTTCCCACCCCGCCCTTCTGGTTGGCCACCACCATCACCCGGGTGGCGGCGGGGCGGGGCAGTCCTTCGCCCGCTCGGCCGATGGCCTGGACCGCAGCCTGGGCAGCACGCGCGATGGGCGTGTCATCGATCTGGTCGATGGTCTCCGAGTCCTGCATGGGGCTCAGTGTTTCACGTGAAACCGGAGCGGCAACAGTCGCCGCCCGGCTGCGCGCGAGGATTCCCGAGAGGAGAGAGCGACGTTTCACGTGAAACACCATGCCCGCAATGTCGGAATTCTGACGATGCGACACTCCGGTGGTCGGCTGTCGTCCTGCGGTCCGCCCTCCCGTCACCCGGACGCCGCCGCCCCCGGGAGACACCACGGGCGGGGTGGTCCGTGGACCACCCCGCCCGTGTCAGGCCTCACATCCGGCTCAGCGGCCGCGCCGCCGGGGGCTGCGGCCCCGGTCGCCGCCGCGGGCGGAGCCGCCGGCCCGGCCGGCCTTGGCCGCGGCCTTGGCCCGGCGGGTCGCCGCCTTCACGCCGCCCGGGCTCTCCCCGACCTTGACCTGGACCACCCGGGTCGAGGTCTCCAGGGTGCCCTCGCCGACCGCGATCACCGAGCACTCCACCGCACCGAGCTTCGCCAGCCCGGCCCGCGAGTCGGCCAGCTCCTGCTCCGCGCTGTCGCCCTTGAGCGCCAGCATCTGGCCGTGCGGCCGCAGCAGCGGCAGCCCCCAGCCGGCCAGCCGCTCCAGGGGCGCCACCGCGCGGGCGGTCACCACGTCCACCGCCAGCTTGCCGACCATCTCCTCGGCCCGGCCCCGGAGCACGGTGACGTTCTCCAGCCCCAGCTCGCGGACCACCTCCTCCAGGAAGGTGGTCCGGCGCAGCAGCGGCTCCAGCAGGGTCACCGAGACGTCCGGCCGCGCCAGCGCCACCGGGATACCGGGCAGACCGGCGCCGGAGCCGACGTCGCAGAGCGTCGTCCCGCCCGGCAGCAGCTCGGCGAGCACGGCGCAGTTCAGCACATGACGGTCCCAGAGCCGGGGCACCTCGCGCGGGCCGATCAGCCCGCGGGTCACCCCCGCGGTGGCCAGCAGCTCGGTGTAGCGGACCGCGGCGTCGTACCGCTCGCCGAAGACCTCCCGGGCCACGGCCGGCGGCGCGGGCGGCGGCTCGACCGCCGGGCGCCCGCCGACGGCCTCGCCCTCGGCACCCGGGCTCCCGGCGCCCGTTCCCGGCCCGCCGGCAGCCGCGCTCTCCGTGTCCATCTCGAACTCTCCGCTCCCCGGATCCACCGACCCGCTCCTGCACCGTTTCACGTGAAACATCTCTCGCCGGGCCACCGCCCCGCGAAGGGACGACGACCCCGCCCGCGCGTGGCGGACGGGGTCGGGTCCTCGTGTCGCTTGCCGACCGCCAAAGCCGCCGGCGGTCACCCTGCCGTCAGGCCGGCAGCACGACCACGCACCGCTGGGGCTCCTCGCCCTCCGACTCGCTGCGCAGACCGGCCGCGGCCACCGCGTCGTGGACGACCTTGCGCTCGAACGGGGTCATCGGGCGCAGCTTGACCTGCTCCCCCGAGCTCTTCACCTGCTCGGCGGCCTGGGCCCCGAGCGTCGCCAGCTCCGAGCGCTTGCGCGCCCGGAAGCCGGCGATGTCCAGCATGAGGCGGCTGCGCTCGCCGGTCTCCCGGTGGACGGCCAACCGGGTCAGCTCCTGCAGCGCCTCCAGCACCTCGCCGTCCTGGCCGACCAGCCGATGCAGGGCGCGGTCGTTGCCGTCACCGACGATGGAGACCAGGGCGCGGTCGCCCTCGACGTCCATGTCGATGTCACCGTCGAGGTCGGCGATGTCGAGCAGACCCTCCAGGTAGTCCGCCGCGATGTCGCCCTCCTGCTCCAGGCGGGCGACGAGGCTCTCGTCGGCGCTGGCGGCGGCCTCGGCCTCGACGGCGGAGGTGATGCCTTCCGTCACTGATGGACTCCTTAGGAGATCGGGCCCGGGTGGTGGGCCGGTAACGAGGTTCAGGGGGCCGCGGGAGCGGTCCGGAGTGGACCGGTCACTTCTTCTTCGGCCGCTGACCGCCGCGCTTGGGCTGCTGCCGGCCGCCCTGCTGGCGGGCGGCACCCGACTTGGCGCCGGTCGGACGGGCCGCGGTCTGCTTGGCGGCACCGGTGCCGCCCGACGAACCGGCGGCGCCGCTCTCGGCGGACTCCGCCGGGGCGGCGTCGTCGGGCTGCTCGGCCGGGGCGTCCTTGGTCAGGCTCGCCGCCGGGGCGCCGCCGTGCTGGCGCTGCGACTTGCTCTGCTTCCGCGGCTGCTGCCGGCGCACCTGCACCGACTCCTCGACCACGGCCTCGGCGGTGACGGCCGACTTCTTCGCGGGGAGCAGGCCGAACAGCGGGCCCTTGACGACCGAGCCGTCCGGGTTCAGCCGGCCGGCCTTCTTCAGCCGGTCCTGGCGCTCGTCCCAGGCCTTGCTGCCGGGCGTCGGGTTGTTGCGGATGACGATCAGCTGCTGGCCCATCGACCAGACGTTGGTGGTCAGCCAGTAGACCAGGACACCGACCGGGAAGTTGATGCCCATCACGGCGAACATGATCGGGAAGACGTACATCAGCATCTTCTGCTGCTGCATGAACGGCGTCTTCACGGTGAGGTCGACGTTCTTGGTCATCAGCTGGCGCTGGGTGACGAACTGCGACGCCGACATCAGGATGATCATCACCGCGACGACGATCTTGACGCTGACGTCGCTGCTGCCGACGAAGGTCGCCGAGAGCGGGGCACCGAAGATGTGGGCCTGCTGGGCGCTGTCGAGCAGGGTGCCGTCGATCACGCCGATCGGCTTGCCGTCGGCGACCTTGGCGAGCACACCGTAGAGCGCGGTGAAGAACGGCGCCTGCACGAGGATGGGAAGGCAGCTGGAGAACGGGTTGGTACCCGCCTCCTTGTACAGCTTCATCATCTCTTCGGACTGGCGCTGGCGGTCGTTCTTGTACCGCTCCTGGATGGCCTTCATCTTCGGCTGGATCGCCTGCATGGCCCGGGTCGCCTTGATCTGCTTCACGAAGAGCGGGATCAGGCAGATCCGGATGACGACCACCATCGAGGCGATGGCCAGACCCCAGGCCCAGCCACCGTTCGGATCGAAGACGTGGCTGTACAGCGAGTGGAACTGGACGATGATCCAGGACACCGCTGTGTACAGGGGGTTGAGGAAGGAGAAGGTCACCGGTCAGGCTCCTTGGACATTGGGATCGGCCCCACGGGACCAATGGTCGCCGGGCCCTCGGGGTCCGGACCGGCGGGGGGCGTGATCACCGGCTGGTCGGCGGCGGACCGGCCCTTCAGCCGGTCCCGCAGCCGGCGGTGCCACACCGGATGCTTGCGCGGCGGGACGTGATCGACCCCGCCGGGAGTCCACGGATTGCAGCGCAGGATGCGCCACACGGTCAGGGCGCCGCCCTTCACCGCCCCGTGCGTCTTCACGGCCTCGAAGCCGTAGTGCGAGCAGGACGGGTAGTAGCGGCACACCGGACCGAGCAGTGGGCTGATGGTCCACTGGTAGACCCTGATCAGACCCATCAGCAGGTACTTCATCGACCTGTTCCCGTCGGCGCCGAGGCGGTGTGCTCGGCCTTGAGCAGCCGCTTGAGCGCCGCGTCCAGGTCGCGTTCGAGGTCCTGGTACGAGGCGGACGCGGCCGGGGGCAGCGCACGCACCACTATCAGGCTACCGGCGGGCAGCCGGGACAGACGATCACGCACGAGATGGCGCAACCGGCGCTTGACCAGGTTGCGGGTGACCGCCGGGCCGACGGCCTTGCTCACGACGAAACCCGCACGCGCCGAAGGAGTCCCCTCGGCGACGTGCGGGCGGGTGTCGCTGGTTCGGTCGGTGCGGTCCCCGGTGGCGTCCTCTCTGGCGAGATGGACGACCAGCAGGGGCCTACCGGCCCGGCGACCGCGTTTCACCGCGGTCGCGAAGTCCTGGCGCCGCCGCAGCCGATTCTCGGAGGGCAGCACAGCAGACTCTGGTGCGGATCAGGCGGACAGGCTGGCGCGGCCCTTGCCACGGCGGGCGGCCAGGATGGCGCGGCCGGCGCGGGTACGCATACGCAGCCGGAAGCCGTGGGTCTTCGCGCGACGACGGTTGTTCGGCTGGAAGGTGCGCTTGCTCACTCGGGGGCTCCTGAGGTGAATCGTAGGATGACGGGGAGTCGCTTGGCCGTCACCGTGCGTCCGCGTGATCTCCCCTGTTACGGAAATCCGGCCCCGTCTCCCCAGTTCGGCTGGGGTTTGAGGCAATCCACGGCGCCCGTGCTGCGCGCCTTATGGAGCGGGTGGACCCGCGGACATGCGGCAGCGGCCATCGACAACTCGACCTGGTTACGGTACGCGGGACGGGGCGCGAGGGTCAAACCAGCCCTTCGGAGCCCGTTTACCCACAGCCTGTGGACAACGACTTGATCCGTCTCTGTTCGCTGACTACCGTTGCAGGACTTGTCTGGTTTGTTCATCGGAAAGCGTGCACCAGTGGCTGATGTCAACAGCGACCTCGTCCCGGTCTGGGCGAGGGTCGTCGAGCGGCTGGTCGGCGACCCGGACATCGGGGAGATGGACAAGCAGTGGGTGCAGCGCACCCAGCCCATGTGGATGATGCACGACACCGCCCTGCTGGCGGCCCCGAACGAGCGGGCCAAGCAGGTGCTGGAGGGCCGGCTGCTGCCGCAGCTGACCGAGGCGCTCTCCCGTGAGCTGGCCCGCCCGGTGCGGATCGCCGTGATGGTCGACGCCAACGCGATGCCGACCTCGCCCGCGCCCGGCCCGCAGGCCCCCGCCGAGCCGTACCCGAGCCCGTCCGAGCAGGACGCCGGCGGCTACGGCGAGCAGGGCTACCCGCAGTCCTACGAACAGGACTACCAGCAGGACTACAAGCAGGACTACAAGCAGGGCTACGAGCCGGAGTACGAGCAGGGCTACGAGCGGCCCCGCTACGACACCGGCGGCTACGAGCAGCACCGCCCGCCGTACGGCGCCCCGGCGGGCGGCAACCAGGCCTGGCCCGGCTACCAGGAGCAGCCGCCGGCCTACCGCGAGCCCGAGGAGCCGGCGCCCCGGCCCGCGCCGCGCCCCGTCCCCGCGCCGCCCTCGACCACCCAGGGCGACCTCTTCGGCGGCGCCTACGGCCCCGGCCCGGGCGAGCACCCGCGGACCGCCTCCGGCCGCCGCTCCCCCGCGGCCCGCCCGTCCCCCGCCCGTGGCGGGGAGAAGGCCCCCGCCGAGCGCGCCACCGACCGCCCGGCGGTCCCCGGCGTGCCCGCCCCGCCCGGCGCGCCCCCGGCCGGCGGCTCCCGCAAGGACGAGCCGGCCGCCCGGCTGAACCCCAAGTACCTGTTCGACACCTTCGTCATCGGCGCGAGCAACCGCTTCGCGCACGCGGCGGCGGTGGCGGTCGCCGAGGCCCCGGCCAAGGCGTACAACCCGCTCTTCATCTACGGCGAGTCCGGGCTGGGCAAGACCCACCTGCTGCACGCCATCGGGCACTACTCGCGCAGCCTCTTCCCGGGCACCCGGGTGCGGTACGTGTCCTCGGAGGAGTTCACCAACGAGTTCATCAACTCCATCCGGGACGGCAAGGCGGACACCTTCCGCAAGCGCTACCGGGACATGGACATCCTGCTCGTGGACGACGTGCAGTTCCTGGCGAGCAAGGAGTCCACGCAGGAGGAGTTCTTCCACACCTTCAACACCCTGCACAACGCCAACAAGCAGATCGTGCTCTCCTCCGACCGGCCGCCCAAGCTGCTGACCACGCTGGAGGACCGGCTGCGCAACCGCTTCGAGTGGGGTCTGATCACCGACGTCACCCCGCCGGAGCTGGAGACCCGGATCGCGATCCTGCGCAAGAAGGCGATCCAGGAGCAACTCAACGCTCCCGCCGACGTGCTGGAGTTCATCGCGTCCCGGATCACCCGGAACATCCGGGAGTTGGAGGGGGCCCTCATCCGGGTCACCGCCTTCGCCAACCTCAACCGGGCACCGGTGGACCTGGAGCTGGCCGGGATCGTCCTCAAGGACCTCATCCCGGGCGGCGACGAGGACGCCGGGCCGGAGATCACCGCCCAGGTGATCATGCAGCAGACCGCCGCCTACTTCGGGCTCGGAGTGGACGACCTCTGCGGATCCTCGCGCAGCCGCGTACTGGTGACCGCACGTCAGATCGCCATGTACCTCTGCCGGGAGCTCACCGACCTCTCGCTGCCGAAGATCGGCGCGCAGTTCGGCGGCCGCGACCACACCACCGTGATGCACGCCGACCGCAAGATCCGGTCACTGATGGCCGAGCGGCGCTCGATCTACAACCAGGTCACCGAGCTGACCAACCGCATCAAGAGCTAGCCGGCCGGCCCGTCGGGGGGACGGGCCCCCGGGTGGCCGGAAAAGGGCGTCAGGAGCGATCCTGACGCCCTTTCGGCATATCCACAGGTGTGCACGGCGCGACGGCGGGGCAGGGATGGCGGGGACGGACGCTCCGCCAGTCCACAGCCCGCGCCGAACATCTGACCGGGGATTCGAACGCCACCGGTGCGCGAGGCGGAAATCCACAGGTGGGGCGGGTTCTCCGTCGTCCACAGGCCGTGGCGCCGTGAGTTATCCAGAATTCCTCCACAGGGCCGCCGCCGCTACGCTCTTCCGCGCAGGTCAGGTGCCTGTGGACTTGTGCACAACCGTTATCCACAGGGTGTGGACAATTGCCGGCCCGTCAGTGGGCCGTCCGGGTTGTCCACCGGTTGTCCCCAGGCCGGGCGAGGTTATCCCCAGGTTGTCCACAGGCGTGTCCACAGTTCGACAACCTTCCGCCCTCGTTCACGCCCAGGTGTGAAAGCCGTCACGAAAAGTTGACCGGCGCCCGTGGATAACCACGCCCGGATCTGGGGACAGTGCTGGGGATAACCTGTGGATACTCAGCGTGGCCTGTGGGTAACGCTCCGCCGTCCACAGCGGGCCGTGTTCGTCCACAGCCGCCATCCACATGTCCTGTGGACAAAAAACCGGGCCTGACCTGCGCAAACAGGGTTATCCACGGTTTCCACAGGCCCTACTACTACCACTACACCTATAGACCGTTCGCCTGGTTCAAAAGCGGGTGGGCTCGAAATCTGTGGACAACCGCTCCCCGACATCCGTTCGAGTTGCTTCCGCCCGTCTGCCCCGTCTGTCGGTGGAGTACGTCAGACTGTCCTCGGCGACTGGAAGCGGAGCGGCGGAGCTCGGCGGACAGCCGCGCCGAAGACCAAGATCAGAAGAACCAGACGTGCGAGCGGGAGCGCTCGATCCAGGAGGCGGTTACCGGTGAAGTTCCGGGTGGAGCGTGACGTCCTCGCGGAGGCGGTGGCCTGGGCTGCCCGCAGCCTCCCGGCACGGCCGCCGGTGCCGGTGCTGGCCGGCCTGCTGCTGACGGCCCAGGACGGCAGCCTGGCGCTGTCCGGCTTCGACTACGAGGTCTCGGCCCGGGTCGAGCTGGAGGCCGACATCGAGGAGGCCGGCACCGTGCTGGTCTCCGGCCGGCTGCTCAACGACATCTCGCGCAACCTTCCCAACAGGCCTGTGGAGATCTCCACCGACGGCCAGCGGGTCAGCGTGGTCTGCGGCAGCTCCCGGTTCACCCTGCCCACCCTCCCGGTGGACGAGTACCCGGCGCTGCCCCAGATGCCGACCGCGACCGGCACCGTCCCGGGCGACGTCTTCGCCTCCGCGGTCAGCCAGGCCGCCGTGGCCGCCGGCCGCGACGACACCCTGCCGGTGCTCACCGGCGTCCGGGTCGAGATCGAGGGCGACCGGATCACCCTGGCCGCCACCGACCGCTACCGCTTCGCGGTCCGCGAGCTGCTGTGGAAGCCCGAGCAGTCCGACATCTCGGCGGTCGCGCTGGTCCCGGCCAAGACCCTCCAGGACATCGCCAAGTCCCTGGGCAGCGGCGACAGCGTCTCCATCGCGCTCTCCTCGGGCGGCGCGGGCGAGGGCCTGATCGGCTTCGAGGGCGCCGGCCGGCGGACCACCACCCGCCTGCTGGAGGGCGAGTTCCCCAAGTACCGCAGCCTCTTCCCGACCGAGTTCAACGCGATCGCGGCGATCCAGACCCAGCCCTTCCTGGAGGCCCTCAAGCGCGTCTCCCTGGTCGCCGAGCGCAACACCCCGGTCCGGCTGAACTTCGAGGAGGGCGTGCTCACCCTGGAGGCCGGCTCCGGCGACGACGCCCAGGCCACCGAGCGGATCGACGCCTCGCTGGAGGGCGACGCCATCTCGATCGCGTTCAACCCGGGCTACCTGGAGGAGGGCCTCAAGGCCATCGACTCCGCCTACGCCCAGCTGAGCTTCACCACCCCGACCAAGCCCGCGCTGCTCAGCGGCAAGGCCGCGGTGGACTCCGAGGCGGACGAGGCCTACCAGTACCTGATCATGCCGGTCCGCCTCTCGGGCTGAGCCGACACCGCTCCCGGGCCGGTCCGGCCGACACCGGACCGGCCCGGGAGCCGTTCGTCCACGGCTCCGTCCACAGCCCTGTGAACAAACCTGTGGAACCCTCCCCGGTCGGCCCGACCTCGCGGAGGCCCTTTCGCTCCAGCACGTAGGCTCAAGGTGGCGCGGCAACGGCGCCGCCCGCAGGGACGTCACCACAGGTAAGGATTTGGCTATGGAGCTCGGCCTCATCGGTCTCGGCAAGATGGGCGGCAACATGCGCGAGCGGATCCGCCGCGCCGGCCACACCGTCATCGGCTACGACCGCAACCCCGACATCTCCGACGTCGAGAGCCTCCAGGAGCTGGTCTCCGAGCTGCAGGGCCCGCGCGTCGTCTGGGTCATGGTCCCGGCGGGCGCCGCCACCCAGGCCACCGTGGACGAGCTGGCCGAGCTGCTCTCGCCCGGGGACGTGGTCGTCGACGGCGGCAACTCCCGCTGGACCGACGACATCAAGCACGCCGAGGCGCTGGCCGCCAAGGGCATCGGCTTCGTCGACTGCGGCGTCTCCGGCGGCGTCTGGGGCCTGGAGAACGGCTACGCGCTGATGTACGGCGGCGACGCCGAGCACGTGGCCAAGGCCCAGCCGGTCTTCGACGCGCTCAAGCCCGAGGGCGACTTCGGCTCGGTGCACGCGGGCGCCGTCGGCGCCGGCCACTTCGCCAAGATGGTCCACAACGGCATCGAGTACGCGATGATGCAGGCCTTCGCCGAGGGCTGGGAGCTGCTGGAGGCCGCCCCCGAGGTCACCGACGTCCGCGAGGTCTTCCGCAGCTGGCAGGAGGGCACCGTGATCCGCTCCTGGCTGCTCGACCTGGCCGTGCGCGCCCTGGACGACGACGAGCACCTGGCCAAGCTCAAGGGCTGGGCCGCCGACTCCGGCGAGGGCCGCTGGACCGTCGAGGCCGCGATCGACCACGCCGTGCCGCTGCCGGCGATCACCGCCTCGCTGTTCGCCCGCTTCGCCTCCCGCCAGGAGGACTCGCCGCAGATGAAGATGATCGCCGCGCTGCGCAACCAGTTCGGCGGCCACGCGGTCGAGTCGAAGTAGTCCCCGCAGTCCCTCCCCAGAAGGCGAGCGCAGTCCACCGTCATGCACGTCGCGCACCTGTCGCTCGCCGACTTCCGTTCCTACGCCCGGGCCGAGGTCGCCCTCGACCCGGGCGTGACGGCCTTCGTCGGCCCCAACGGCCAGGGCAAGACCAACCTGGTCGAGGCGGTCGGCTACGTCGCCACCCTGGGCAGCCACCGGGTCGCCGGCGACGCCCCGCTGGTCCGGCTGGGCGCCGAGCGCGCGGTGATCCGCACCTCGGTGGTGGACCGCGGCCGCTCCACCCTGGTCGAGCTGGAGATCACCCCCGGCAAGGCCAACCGGGCCCGGATCAACCGCTCCGACAACGTCCGCCCGCGCGATGTGCTGGGCCTGCTGCGCACCGTGCTGTTCGCCCCCGAGGACCTCGCCCTGGTCAAGGGCGACCCGGGGGAGCGCCGGCGCTTCCTGGACGAGCTGCTGACCGCCCGCGCACCCCGGCTGGCCGGGGTCCGGCAGGACTACGAGCGGGTGCTCAAGCAGCGCAACGCCCTGCTGAAGACCGCCGCGATGGCCCGCCGGGCCGGCGGCGGCAAGGGCGCCGACCTCTCCACCCTGGAGGTCTGGGACGGCCACCTCGCCAGGGCCGGCGCCGAACTCACCGCCTTCCGCCTCCAGCTGGTGGCCGCCCTCCAGCCGCTGGTCACGGCCGCCTACGGGCAGCTCGCGCCGGGCGCCGGCGACACCGCGCTGGAGTACCGCAGCTCCTTCGAGGGCGAGCTGCCGACCAGCCGCGAGCAGGCCGAGGAGCAGCTGTTGCAGGCGCTGCGGACGGTCCGCAAGCAGGAGGTCGAGCGGGGGATCACCCTGGTCGGCCCGCACCGCGACGAGCTGGTGCTCAAGCTCGGCCCGCTGCCCGCCAAGGGCTACGCCAGCCACGGCGAGTCCTGGTCCTTCGCGCTGGCGCTGCGGCTGGCGTCGTACGAGCTGCTGCGCTCCGACGGGGGCGAGCCGGTGCTGATCCTGGACGACGTCTTCGCCGAGCTGGACGCCGCCCGCCGCGACCGGCTGGCCGAGCTGGTGGCCGGCGGCGAGCAGGTGCTGGTGACCGCGGCGGTGGCCGAGGACGTGCCGAAGGCGCTGGTCGGCGCCCGGTACGCGGTGGCCGACGGCGAGGTCCAGCGCGTCGACGGCTGACCGCGCCCGACCGCGCCCCGCCCGTGCCCGACCGCCCGCCGCCGGCGCTCGCACACCCCTCGTCCGTACCTCCGTCTCCGTACCCCCGGGACCGCCCACCCGAGCCGCCGCGTGCCCGCCCGGCTCCCGTACGCTGGACGGCTCACCGTTGTCCACAGGGTGGGGATAAGGAGATCGCCGTGAGCGATTCGGCGGAGCACCCCGGGCCGACCGGTGCCGACCTGGCGCGTTCGGCGCTGCGGGCGGCCCGGGCGCAGGCCCGCCAGCGCGGTGAGCAGGTGCGCGAGAAGCGCGAGGCGAAGCGGCACGGCCTGCGCAGCGGGGCCCGCTCGGACGGCCGCGACCCGGTGCCGCTGGGGGCGGCGCTGACCCGGCTGCTGACCGAGCGGGGCTGGGAGTCCTCGGCCGCGGTCGGCGGGGTGATGGGCCGTTGGCCGCAGATCGTCGGGCCGGACATCGCCGCGCACTGCACGCCCACCGCCTACGACGACGAGGCCGCGGTGCTCACGGTGCAGTGCGACTCCACCGCCTGGGCCACCCAACTCCGCTGGCTCGCACGGCAGTTGGTGGCCCGTCTGAACCACGAGCTGGGCCACGGCACGGTCCGCACCATCAAGGTGCTCGGCCCCGCCGCCCCGGTGCGCGGCTACGGCCGGCTGCGCGCCCCCGGCAGCAAGGGCCCCGGCGACACCTGGGGCTGAGACCGGAGGGTCCGCGGGCGGAGCGGACCGTAATCCTCCGGAACCCCTGACGGCCCTGCCAGGCGCTCTGAGCCCCCCGGGCGAGTATCGGGACATGTCCCGAGGGGATTCAGGGCGCCATTTCTGCCCTCAGAGGCTGCCAAACGCCCATCGATGTCAGTCGTACCGGTAGACTGGGGGCCAAACACTGTTGCTAGTGGCAACCGAGTCGAAACGCCGTGGTCGCACGCCCGCCCGCAGAGGGAGCGGGGATGCGGCCCGCGCTGTGCCAGAGAGGGCGCTTCGTGGCCGATTCCGGCAACCCCAGCCAGATCCCAGACCAGACCGACCAGTCCGACAGGTCCTACGACGCGAGCGCCATCCAGGTGCTGGAGGGCCTCGACGCCGTCCGCAAGCGCCCCGGCATGTACATCGGCTCGACCGGTGAGCGCGGCCTGCACCACCTGGTGCAGGAGATCGTGGACAACTCCGTCGACGAGGCGATGGCCGGGCACGCGGACACCATCGACGTGAGGCTGCTGGCCGACGGCGGCGTGCGCGTGATCGACAACGGCCGAGGCATCCCGGTCGGCATCATGCCGGGCCAGGGCAAGCCGGCCGTCGAGGTCGTGCTGACGGTTCTGCACGCGGGCGGCAAGTTCGGCAACGGCGGCTACGCGGTCTCCGGCGGTCTGCACGGCGTCGGCGTCTCGGTGGTGAACGCGCTCTCCACCCGCCTCGCGGTGGAGATCCACACCGACGGCCACCGCTGGACGCAGGAGTACAAGGCCGGCACCCCGACCGCCCCGCTGTCCCAGCACGAGGCCACCGAGCGCACCGGCACCAGCGTCACCTTCTGGGCCGACCCGGAGATCTTCGAGACCACGGTCTACTCCTTCGAGACGCTCTCCCGCCGGTTCCAGGAGATGGCGTTCCTCAACAAGGGCCTGACCATCGCGCTGACCGACGAGCGCCCCGAGCACGTCGACGAGGAGGGCAAGCCGCTCTCCGTCACGTACAAGTACGACGGCGGCATCGCCGACTTCGTCGCCCACCTCAACTCCCGCAAGGGCGAGGCCGTCCACCCCTCGGTGATCGACTTCGAGGCGGAGGACAAGGACAAGGCGATCTCGGTGGAGATCGCCATGCAGTGGAACTCCTCGTACACCGAGGGGGTCTACTCCTTCGCTAACACCATCCACACCCACGGCGGCGGCACCCACGAGGAGGGCTTCCGCGCCGCGCTGACCGGCCTGGTCAACCGCTACGCGCGGGACAAGAAGCTGCTCCGCGAGAAGGACGACAACCTCTCCGGCGAGGACATCCGCGAGGGTCTGACCGCGATCATCTCGGTCAAGCTCGGCGAGCCGCAGTTCGAGGGCCAGACCAAGGACAAGCTGGGCAACACCGAGGCGAAGACCTTCGTCCAGAAGGTCGTCCACGAGCACTTCGGCGACTGGCTGGACCGCAACCCCAACGAGGCCGCGGACATCATCCGCAAGTCCATCCAGGCCGCCACCGCGCGCGTCGCCGCCCGCAAGGCCCGCGACCTCACCCGCCGCAAGGGCCTGCTGGAGTCCGCCTCGCTGCCCGGCAAGCTCAGCGACTGCCAGTCCAAGGACCCGGCCGAGTGCGAGATCTTCATCGTCGAGGGCGACTCCGCCGGCGGCTCGGCCAAGCAGGGCCGCGACCCGCGCACCCAGGCCATCCTCCCGATCCGCGGCAAGATCCTGAACGTCGAGAAGGCCCGGATCGACAAGGTGCTGCAGAACACCGAGGTCCAGGCGCTGATCTCGGCCTTCGGCTGCGGCATCCAGGAGGACTACGACGAGTCCAAGCTGCGCTACCACAAGATCGTGCTGATGGCCGACGCCGACGTCGACGGCCAGCACATCCGCACCCTGCTGCTGACCCTGCTGTTCCGCTTCATGCGGCCGCTGGTCGAGGCCGGCTACGTCTACCTGGCGATGCCGCCGCTGTACAAGATCAAGTGGGGCCGGGACGACTTCGAGTACGCCTACTCCGACCGCGAGCGCGACGCGCTGATCGCCGCCGGGGTCGAGGCGGGGCGCCGCCTGCCGAAGGACGACGCGATCCAGCGGTTCAAGGGTCTCGGCGAGATGAACGCCGAGGAGCTCCGGGTCACCACCATGGACGCCGAGCACCGCCTGCTGCTCCAGGTCACCCTGGAGGACGCCGCCCGCGCCGACGAGCTGTTCTCGGTCCTCATGGGCGAGGACGTCGAGGCCCGTCGCTCCTTCATCCAGCGCAACGCCAAGGACGTCCGCTTCCTGGACGTGTGACGCCCGCCCGCAGGGCCCCGCACGTACCAGTCCGCGTGAAAGGAAACTGACCACCAGTGGTCGACGACAACCGTCCCGAAGGCGAGCAGCCCGAGACCCCCGAGGCCGCCGCCACGGCGACCATGCGCATCGAGCCGGTCGAGCTCGAGACCGAGATGCAGCGCTCGTACCTCGACTACGCGATGAGCGTCATCGTCAGCCGGGCGCTGCCCGAGGTGCGCGACGGCCTGAAGCCGGTGCACCGCCGCGTGCTGTACGCGATGTACGACGGCGGCTACCGCCCCGAGAAGGGCTACTACAAGTGCGCCCGCGTCGTCGGCGACGTCATGGGCAACTACCACCCGCACGGTGACACCTCGATCTACGACACCGTGGTCCGCCTGGCCCAGCCGTGGTCGCTGCGGATGCCGCTGGTGGACGGCAACGGCAACTTCGGCTCCCCGGGCAACGACCCGGCCGCGGCCATGCGCTACACCGAGTGCAAGATGGCGCCGCTGGCGATGGAGATGATGCGCGACATCGACGAGGAGACCGTCGACTTCGCGCCCAACTACGACGGCCGCTCGCAGGAGCCGACCGTCCTGCCCGCGCGCATCCCCAACCTGCTGGTCAACGGTGCCACCGGCATCGCGGTCGGCATGGCCACCAACATCCCGCCGCACAACCTGCGCGAGGTCGCCTCCGGTGCGCTCTGGGCGCTGGAGCACCCGGAGGCCTCCGCCGAGGAGCTGCTGGACGCCCTGATCGAGCGGATCAAGGGCCCGGACTTCCCCACCGGCGCGCTGATCGTCGGCCGCCGCGGCATCGACGACTACTACCGCACCGGCCGCGGCTCGGTCACCATGCGCGCGGTCGTCGAGGTCGAGGAGATCCAGGGCCGGCAGTGCCTGGTGATCACCGAGCTGCCCTACCAGGTCAACCCGGACAACCTCGCGCTGAAGATCGCCGACCTGGTCAAGGACGGCAAGATCGCCGGCATCGCCGACGTCCGCGACGAGTCCTCGGCCCGCACCGGCACCCGCCTGGTGGTCGTGCTCAAGCGCGACGCGGTCGCCAAGGTCGTGCTGAACAACCTCTACAAGCACACCGACCTGCAGACCAACTTCGGCGCCAACATGCTGGCCCTGGTCGACGGCGTGCCGCGCACCCTGTCGCTGGACGCCTTCATCCGGCACTGGGTCAACCACCAGGTCGAGGTCATCGTCCGGCGCACCACCTTCCGGCTGCGCAAGGCCGAGGAGCGCGCCCACATCCTGCGCGCGCTGCTGCGCGCCCTGGACGTGATCGACGAGGTCATCGCGCTGATCCGGGCCTCGGCGAGCGCCGACGCCGCCCGCACCGGCCTGATGGAGCTGCTCTCGATCGACGAGCTCCAGGCCAACGCCATCCTGGAGATGCAGCTGCGCCGGCTGGCCGCCCTGGAGCGCCAGCGGATCACCGACGAGCACGACGAGCTCCAGCGCAAGATCGACGAGTACAACGCGATCCTGGCCTCGCCGTCCCGCCAGCGCGGGATCATCTCCGAGGAGCTCACCGCGATCGTCGAGAAGTACGGCGACGAGCGGCGCTCCACCCTCATCCCCTCCGACGGCGACCTCTCCATCGAGGACCTCATCGCCGAGGAGGACATCGTCGTCACGATCACCCGCGGCGGCTACGTCAAGCGCACCCGCTCCGACCTCTACCGCTCGCAGAAGCGCGGCGGCAAGGGCGTGCGCGGCGCGCAGCTCAAGCAGGACGACATCGTCGACCACTTCTTCGTGACGACGACCCACAACTGGATCCTGTTCTTCACCAACAAGGGCCGGGTCTACCGCGCCAAGGGCTACGAGCTGCCGGACGCCGGGCGCGACGCCCGCGGCCAGCACGTGGCCAACCTGCTGGCCTTCCAGCCGGACGAGCACATCGCCCAGGTGATGGCCGTGCGCACCTACGAGGACAAGCCGTACCTGGTCCTCGCCACCCGGGCCGGCCTGGTGAAGAAGTCCCCGCTGAAGGACTACGACTCCCCGCGCTCCGGCGGCCTGATCGCGATCAACCTGCGCCAGGACGACGAGGGCCGGGACGACGAGCTGATCGGCGCCGAGCTGGTCTCCGCCGAGGACGACCTGCTGCTGGTCTCCAAGAAGGCGCAGTCGATCCGCTTCACCGCCACCGACGAGGCGCTGCGCTCCACCGGGCGCGCCACCTCCGGCGTCAAGGGCATGGCCTTCCGCGAGGACGACGAACTGCTCTCGATGAACGTGGTCCGTCCGGGCACCTTCGTCTTCACCGCGACCGACGGCGGCTACGCCAAGCGCACCGGGGTGGACGAGTACCGTGTCCAGGGACGCGGCGGCTACGGCACCAAGGCGGCGAAGATCGTCGAGGGCCGGGGCTCGCTGGTCGGCGCCCTCGTCGTCGACGAGAGCGACGAGATCATGGCGATCACCCTGTCCGGAGGAGTGATCCGCACGAGGGTTTCCGAGGTTCGTGAAACCGGACGTGACACCATGGGCGTCCAACTGATCAACCTGGGCAAGCGCGATGCGGTCGTGGGCATGGCCCGCAACGCGGAGGCCGAGGACGAGGAGTCGGCGGAGGACGAGGTGGCGGGTACCGAGTCCACCGAGGTGGCCGAGGGTACGGAGACGGCGCCGGGCGGCGGGACCGCCCAGGCCTGACCTCGTACCGCGTCGGCCGGTACCGTCACGTCCGTACACGACGTGGCGGTACCGGCCGCCGACCAGTTCCGGGCAATCCCGCCGGGCGCTGGATGACGAGTGACGAAGCAGGGCGGTGACGCCGTCCTGGTGGGAAGTGCGGGAGGACCAGTGAGTGGAGCCACGGGTGCTGGGGGAGGCGCCACCGGCGGCCGTCCGGGCGCAGCACAGGGCGGCGCGTACGGCGTGCCGCAGCCGCCGGCCGAGCACCCGGCCGCGTCCACCTCGCTGATGCCCCCGGTCGGCGGGGCGGGCCAGGGCGGGACGTACGGCGGACAGTCGACGCCTCCTCCGCCGGGCGCCCCGGCGCCGGGCTCGGGCGGCTTCTCGCAGCCGACCACCTACGCCAAGGGGCAGCCGACCCCGCCCCGGGGCACCCGGGTCGGCGGCGGCAACACCCCGCCCGGCGGGACGCCCGCCGCGGGCACGCGCCGTCCGGCGGCCCCGCCGGTCTCCGGCGGCGGCCTGGGGCGGACCAGGAAGGCCCGGCTGCGGGTGACCAAGGCCGACCCGTGGTCGGTCATGAAGGTCAGCTTCCTGCTGTCGCTGGCCGTCGGGATCATCATCATCGTGGCGGCCGCGGTGCTGTGGATGACGCTGGACTCGCTCGGCGTCTTCGACTCGCTCGGCAAGACCCTGAAGGACGTCACGGGTTCGGAGAACAACGGCGGCGGCCTGAACATCATGGACTACGTGGGCTTCGGCAAGGTGATGACCTTCACCTCGCTGATCGCCGTGGTCGACGTGGTGCTGCTGACCGCGCTCTCCACCCTCTCGGCGTTCATCTACAACGCGGCGGCCGGTTTCACCGGCGGCATCGAGCTCACCCTGGCCGAGGAGGACTGATTCCCGGGGCGTGACCCCGGATCAGTTCCCGCCCCGCACGGGGCGTTTCCGTCCAGGGGCGGAATCAGCGGGCCCCACCGGCTGTTGCAGCCGGTGGGGCCCGTCGGCATTTCGGGTGACAGCCGCGGGGTGCGGCGTGCCGCCCGGAGGGGCCGGGGGCGCGGTGGGCTTAGCTTGGTCCGCCCGTTCCGCGTCACCCGGCCGGCGCAGGCCTCCCCGGTCTCCACCGGAGGGGTCCGGGACGGCTGTTCAGGCACGGCAGGACGGAGGCGCGCGATGGCGGAGCTCGCAAGGCGGCTGGTCGAGGCCCTGGACGGGCTGCTGGGGGTCCCGGTGCCGCTGCGGGTGCAGGCCTGGGACGGCAGTGTCGCGGGGCCGCCGGGGGCGCCCACCGTGGTGCTGCGCAACCGCCGGGCGCTGCGCCGGCTGCTCTGGCGGCCGGGCGAGCTGGGCCTGGCCCGCGCCTACGTCTCGGGGGACCTGGAGGTCGCCCCGGGCACCGAGCTGTACGACGTGCTGCGGGCCGTCGCGCAGTTCGCCGAGCTCCCGGAGATCCGCCGGCTGCGGCTGGGCCCCGGCGACGTGCTGGGCGGCAAGGGGCGCCGGGTGGCGGGCGCGCTGCTGCGGGCCGGTGCGCTCGGCCCCGAGCCGGTGCCGCCGCCGGAGGAGGCCCCGGCGGGCCGCGGGCGGTTGCACAGCCGCGGACGGGACCGCGCGGCCATCCACCACCACTACGACGTCGGCAACGGGTTCTACGGTCTGGTGCTCGGCCCGTCGATGGTCTACTCGTGCGCCTACTGGGAGCCCGCCGCGAAGAGCCTGGAGGCGGCGCAGGAGGCCAAGCTGGACCTCATCTGCCGCAAGCTCGGCCTGCGGCCCGGGATGCGGCTGCTGGACGTCGGCTGCGGCTGGGGCTCGCTGGTGCTGCACGCGGCCCGGCACTACGGGGTGACGGCGGTCGGCGTCTCGATCTCCGAGGAGCAGGTGGCGCTGGCCCGGCGGCGGGTCGAGGAGGCAGGCCTGGCGGACCGGGTGGAGATCCGGCTCCAGGACTACCGGGAGATCCCGGACGGCCCGTTCGACGCGATCTCCAGCGTGGGCATGGCGGAGCACGTCGGCGAGGCCCAGTACCGGGTGTACGCGGAGGGCCTGTACCGGTTGCTGGCGCCCGGCGGCCGGCTGCTCAACCACCAGATCGCCCGCCGTCCCGACCACCCCGGTGAGCCCTACCGGCCCAGCCCGTTCATCAACCGCTACGTCTTCCCGGACGGCGAACTGTCCCCGGTCGGTTCCACCGTCTCCCGGCTGGAGGAGGCGGGCTTCGAGGTGCGCGACGTCGAGTCGCTCCGCGAGCACTACGGGCTGACCCTGCGTGAGTGGGTGGCCAATCTGGAGGCGCACTGGACGGAGGCGGTCGGGCTGGTCGGACGCGGCCGGGCGCGGGTGTGGCGGCTCTACATGGCGGCCTCGGCGCTGGCCTTCGAGGAGAACCGGATCGGGGTCAACCAGGTCCTCGCGGTGCGCACCACGGCCGCGGGCGACGCGCGCCTCCCGGCGACCCGCGCGGAATGGCTGGCGGCCCCCGGCACCGTCTCCGACCTGCCCGTCCCGGAGGGTCCGGGCGCGGGCCCGGCCGCAACGGATTTGGGGGATCGGGGATCGGTCCGCTAATCTTTCAGTGCGGCAAGGGGCTATAGCTCAGACGGTTAGAGCGCTTCCCTGATAAGGAAGAGGCCACAGGTTCAAGTCCTGTTAGCCCCACCACCGCGAAGGGCCCGGAGCGACGCTCCGGGCCCTTCGGCGTTTTCGGCGTCCGTTCCCGGAACCACGGGCGCCCGCCGGTTGTTCTACCGGTGGAGGCCGGGCCAGGGTCCCGGCGGCGTCCGACGGTGAGGCGGTGGCACAAGTGGGTCTGGTCTTCGCGATGACCATCCCCGGACTGGTCTGCGTGCTGGTGGTGCTGGCCTTCGTCGACCAGCTGGCGCTCCGGGCGAGCCGCTCGCGCCTGGTGCCCTGGCGGGGGACCGGACGGGAGGGGCAGGTCTCGGCGACCGGCTTCGAGCAGTTGCACGCGCAGTTCGCGGCCGGCAAGCAGCACCAGCTCGACGAGCGGCGGAGCACGCTGATGCTGCGCGACGAGGAGGGCGACGGGGCTCCGCCGCGCACCCGGGTGGACCTGGCGTCCGGGGTGGCGGTGGTGGTGCCGCCGCCCGGTTCCCCGTCCGGTTCCCCGTCCGCCGGGCGGGAACGGTGACGGCTCTGCGGAGGCTCTGCGCCGGGCCGACCGTACGACAGGAGGTGTAACGTCAATCCTCCGGCCGGACCGGTCGGTTGGAGGCAGCGGTGGCTGGTCACGATTGGGACACCGGTGTGTATCATCGGCCGCAAGGGCAGTCCGGCATCCCGACCGCCCGTTCGTGCTCGTAACACAACCACGGACTCGTCGGCCCGATCGGAACGATCGGCGCCCGGCTGCTGAGTCCGTCAACGCAAGAAGGACGAGGTCCCGCGGTGAAGAAGCTTCTCCTGGTCGCCCTGGTCGCCCTCGGCGGCTTCTTTGTCTACCGTCAGGTCCAGGCGGACCGCGCCGAGCAGGACCTGTGGACCGAGGCCACCGACCCGGTCCCGGCCGGTCGCTGAAGCCCTCGGCGATCTGACGATCGACAGTCTTCGGAGGTGCCGCACGGCGCCTCCAGGGCCGGTCGGCCCGGTCGGGTGACCGGGTCGGCCGGCGGTTCCGGCCCCGCACGGCAGGAGTGCCGGGACGGGGCACCGGATTCGCGCCGGAACCGGGTACGCTAGTGTCCGGCGGTGCGCCTGGTGCCGCCCCGGGGCTTTAGCTCAGTTGGTAGAGCGCTGCCTTTGCAAGGCAGATGTCAGGAGTTCGAGTCTCCTAAGCTCCACATGCGCCCGCAGCAGGCGGGCAGTACCACAATGAAGGGTCTGACCAGCAGAAAGCTGGTCAGACCCTTCATGGTTTCCCGGCTCGGCCCGATGATCTGCCGCTGTCGTGACAGCACCGATTTACACACCACCGGCGTACTCTCATCGCATGGCATCGATTCGCGTTCGCGAACGCAAGACAGGCGGCACCACCTATACCGTCACTTGGCGTGAGGGCGGGGCCCGGACCGACCCGCCCCAGAGCGAGAAGTTCGACGACGAGGACGGCGCCAAGCGCTTCAAGGACCTCGTCAACGGGCACGGCCAGCACTGGCCGCCCAACTGGGTCAAGGGGGTGGGCTTCGTGGACCCGGCGGCCGCCGAGCCGGAGACGATGGCCGTCGACCCGGCGCACATGTTCGAGGCCTACGCCGAGAAGCATGTGAGCCTCCTCACGGGCATCGAGGGCGGGACCAAGCGGAAGTACTACCGGATGGTCCGCGACGTCATGGTCCCGTGGTTCCGAGACAAGACGATCACCGACGGGCCAGACGCCATCACCGAGGAGGACGTGAAGGCCTGGCTCCTCGCCCTCAAGGAGGGCACATCGGCCCCGCACGACCCGTCCGACCGGAAGCGCACGGCGTACTCCGCCAAGACCGTGAGAGACCACCACGGCCTCCTCAGCGCGATCCTCGGATCGGCCACACGGGGTCAGATCCCGCTCCGCCGGTACAACCCCTGCTCGGACACGAAGCTGCCGCGGACCGACGACGGCGACAGCGAGGAGAAGACCTTCCTGGAGCACTGGGAAGCCGGCCTCATCCTGCGGCATCTCGCCGCCGACGCCGTCGACCTGGTCCAGGTCATGCTCGGCACCGGGCTGCGGTGGGGCGAGGTGTCGGCGCTCCAGGTGCGAGACGTCGACCACGTCGGCGGCCGGCCCGTCCTAAGGGTGTCCCGTACGTGGAAGGGTGACGAGAACGGCAAGCGGTTCACCGGCGCGCCCAAGAGCGTCAAGTCCCGTCGGACGCTCATCCTGACGCCCTACCTCGCCTCGCTCCTCGCCCGCGCCAGCCGGGGGAAGAAGAAGACGGACCTGCTGTTCCGCGCCGTCGAGGGTGGCCCCTGGCTCCCTGGCACATTCCGCCGACTGCGGTGGCTCCCCGCCATCGAGGCCGCCGCCGCCGAGGGCATGCTGAAGCAGCCGAGGTTGCACGACTGCCGGCACACCCATGCCGCGTGGCTCGTCGCCCGGAACGTGCCGCTCCCGGCCATCAGCGCCCGACTCGGGCACGAGAGCATCCAGACCACCATCGACGAGTACGGCCACCTGCTCGCGATCCTGGACGACGACCTGGTCGCTGCTGTCGAGTACAGCATGGGTGCCGCTCTGGACCCGGTGATCCCGGACGACGTCCGCGGCGCGTTGGAGCTGGAGGCCGCGCTGGTGTAGCCGAAGACGCCGCTGCGCCCCGCGTCGACGAGCGGGGCGCAGCGGCGTTGTCTGGGTCAGGCTGCGGCGTGGCCGGATGCCTGGGGGAGCGTGAGGGCGCCGGCGGCGATCTGGCGTACGCGCGAGGCGAGGATTTCCGCTGCGCGGTCCGGCGTCGTGCCGGTGTCCGTCATCCACCGCCCGACTAGCCTTGCAGCCTCGGTCGCGGTGGCACCCGGCACCACCCGGGGGTCGGTCAGCAGCAGGAGCCGGCCCCGGATGACCAAGATCGAGACGGGGGCGCCGTCATCGAGCAGGGCAGACACGGTCTCCACGGTTTCCACACAACCCCCTTGCCCGGCGGCCGTGCCGCCCTGTTTCGCGAGGCCGGGATCGAACGTACACCCGTTCGAGGGGCGAAAACAGGAGGTATCTGCTCCGCATCAGCATTGCTTAGATTTAAACATTTCTTGAGCGAGATTTTTCATCCTCTGCTGCAATGAGCGCCTCGATCACCGCCCTGGTTCGAGGTAGATCGGTCGGGTCCATGTCAGCAAGGTGTCCGACAATGGCCCTCACGTCCGGCGGGAGGTCCGCCAGTTCCGTCGGGATGTACTCCAGGAATTCCTCGGCGGCTGCCGCTTGCACCTGCCGCAGCGGGAGTCTGATGCCGGTGGCGAGAGCGCGGAGCACCTGGGGCTCGGGGGCTCTCGTGATCTTTCCCTTCGAGAGCTTGTTCAGATAGCTCAACCCTGGGACGTAGCCCGACTCCGGGTCCACCGCCGCTTCGGCGAGCTCTCGGAAGCTCATACGGGTCAGGGCATCACTCACCAGGGCTGACAGTGGCCCGAGCCTGGGTGAGGGGTCGCTGGTCCTGGCCTCTGGCATGGCTCCTCCTTCGCGCGCTTCCCCGCCGTCCGCTGCCCTAGGCGGGTACTCGGGCTGGCCTGTGGGGCGTGCCCGTCCCCGGACACGCTACAGGCGCCGCTGTGCCAGCGGACACGTGATCTCGCCAAAGATCGGTTCCGTACCCGAACGCGGATCTGCCCCTGCCGTGGTGTTCTCGATTGAGAACGGTTATGCTCCGTTCCGGAACGTGAGGCGCACCGAGTGACATCGATCGTCATCGAGCGGCCTCGCGCGGCACGAGAAAGGAGGCCGCTCCCATGACCACCCTCACTCTGGTCCGTCCGCTCAACTACGCCGAGCTGGCGGAGTACCTCGGCATCGAGGAGAGCTGGCTGCGCCGGCGCATCAAGCGCCTGCCCCACCAGAAGTACGGCCGAGAGGTCCGCTTCTCGGCGGACGACATCGAGGCGATCCGCCGGATGCACACCCACACCCCGGCGCCCGTCGCGCCGAATGGACTGCCCGGCGCGCTGGTCCCCCGCAAGGCCGGTCGGACGGCGGGCTGACGGTGACATCTCGCCCGTCTCCCCCGGGCGCAGCGCCCGCCAGCACCGCGCGCATCCGGCTCGACGGCCGTCCCGACGACGTCGAAGCCATCCTGCGGGCTCTCGGTGGTGCGGCCGGCCTGGCTGTTGTCCGCGTATCTCGGCCCGCCGACGGCGACCGCACCGACGAGATCCGCCAGTACGTCAGGGTCCGGCTCGCTTCCCAGGCAGCTCAAACCGCGACGTAAACACAAGGGCCGCTCGCCCTGGCATCGACTCCAGGGGCGGCGGCCCGGCCCTACCCACCACTCACACGGAAGTAGGACCCGATGAAGAACAGTACCGGCCCGAACGCCCTCCGGGCGCAGCATGCCGCGCTGCGCACCATGCTGCGGCTCCTGGAGGCCGCGGCAATCCGGCGGGCGCCGGCGCCCGAGTGGACCGTCACACCGGACGGCGCCGTCCAGGCCCAGTTCGTCGGCCCGGACGCGGTCGTCGCCCTCAACGCGTGGCGCGACGCGATCCCGGCCGCCGCGATGTCGGCGGTTCGCGTGGCCGGCGGCCTGGAGTACGGGCTGACGATCGTCCAGGGCGACGTGTCCGTGACCATCTCCGCGTACGCGCCGCACCGCGTCACGGCCCCGGTGGCGGTGCCCGCATGAACGAGACGACCGCCATGACCCGCGACCAGGCCGTCGCCGTCCTCGCCGGCGTCCGCTCGACCGACGGTTCCCCGTCGGTGGAGCGCCTCGCCGCCATCTACACGGGCGACCTCGACACCATCGTTCCCCGCGCGCTCACCTGGGCGCAGCGCACCCGCCGCACGGCACACCGCCTGCTGCGCACCGTGCTGCCGGTGCTGCGGGAGCTCGTGGCCGAGATCGTCGTGCAGGACCGCGCCGTCCAGGAGGCGCAGCAGCAGATCGAGGTCCTCCAGGCGCGGCCGGTGCCGCTCACCTCCGAGTCCAGCGCGCACGCGCGGCTCGCCGCCGCGCACGACGTCGCGCGGCGGCTGACGGAGCGCCTCCAGCCGGCGCCCCGGTCGGTCACTGTCGAGAACACCCCGCATGCGCCTCGGCCTGTCGTCATCGCGCACGCGCTCGACGACGGCCCCGCCGTCGAGGCGTGGGCCTCCATGCTCGGCGTGCCGGCCGCGCGGACCGTGCACGGCGGCGGCTACACCTACGTGACCGCGACGTGCACCATCGACGGCGTCGACGTCAGCCTGGAGACCACCATCCTGTCGCGCCCCACCGAGGTGACGGTGTGACGGGCGAGCAGCACATCGTGCACACCGCCGAGCTCGTCGTCCAGGCGCAGCTCGGCCAGGACCCGACGCCGGCCGCGATCGTGCGGGCGCTGGAGTCGGCCGGCCTGCTGCGCACCACGCCGCTGACGGTGTACCGGGCGGAGTGGGACACCGAGCCGCTCGGCCTCTACACCTCCCGAGAGGTCGCGCAGGGCCGCTGTCTCCTCGACGCCATCGACCAGCAGCCGGACGCGCGGATGGCCTGGGCGCCGGTGGAGGAGGACGCCCCGGACGGCGAGGAGTACCTCTCCGCCGACGGTGCGAACACCGAGTACTACGTCGTCCCGATCCGGTTGCGGCGGACCGCGGAGGAGATCTGATGCTCCGCTGGCTCCTCGCCCTGTGCATCATCGCGGCTCTGTGTGTCGTGGCCGCGTGGATCGAGCAGCTGGTCGCCGAGGCCCGGCTGGCGCGGGCGCAGCAGGCCTGGCAGGCCGAGCACGCCGAGGACGACCTGGTCGCTCTTCCGGCCCGGGCCGTCGCCGACGGCCCCAGACCGGTCCGGTCCCGCCGATGACCCCGGACCCGGGCACGACCCGCGACCTCCTCGTCGGGCTGCACGTCGTGTTCGGGTCCGGCCCCCCGTACGGGCCGCATCGGCCCCCGACCGCGGACTACGACTGCCCGTGCGGTCACCGCGATGCCGCGCTCGGCGCGGCCGCCGTCCGGCACCTGGTCCACGTCACCGGGCCCGAACACCTCACCACCTGCCCCCTCCGCCCCCGAGAGGACACCCATGCCCCTGCCCCCCGTTCCCGCCGCCGCTGACACCCTGCCCTTCTCCGGGCCCGTCACCGGCCCCGAGCACTACCGGTTCGCCCAGCAGCGCCTCCTGATGGCCTGGGAGGAGGACCGCTCTCCGGAGAACGTCGCGCACCTGGTCGCCGAGGCCGGCGTGCACGCCACCCTCGCGCTCGCCGCCGCGACCGCGCTCGGCTCGCCCGCGACGTCCGGCATGGACCTCGCCGACTACGACGAGTGGGTCCAGACCTCGTCCGAGACCCGCACCCCGGCGCCGGCCCCGAGCGTGCCAACCCGCAGCCTGCACGACGTGCTCGTGGATGCGCTGTTGCGGTACCGCCACCCGTACGAGCGCTCCGGGCCGGAACACCTCGCCACGCACCTCACCGACTTCCTGAACGCTGCCGGATACAAGGACGCCCGATGAGCACCACCCCGACCACCGCCCACGTCGACCTGCACACCGGCGTGGTCGACGTCCCCGACCCTGCCCCGTTCGCCGAGGTCCTCGCCCAGCACATGGGCGGCCGCGTGCACGACGCCGCGAGCGCCGAGCTCCACCAGCTCCTCGGCGCCGTCGCCCAGCACCGCAAGAAGGGGTCGCTGGCGCTGCTGATCGTCGTCGAGCCGCCGAAGGGCGCCGTCGAGGACGGGCCGCTGTCCGTCGCCATGTCCACGGTCCTCAAAGCACCCAAGGGCGAGACGCCGGCGAGCACGTACTACCTCGACCGCGACGGCCGCCCGACCCGGCGGGACCCCCGGCAGGACGCCCTGTTCGACGACGCGCCGATCGAGGCCCGGCAGGCGGTGCTGCGCGCCGTCCTCGCCCGCGCCGGTGTCGATGTCGACGACGCCGACGGCCTGGCCGCCGCGCTCGACGCCGCCGGCTACCGCCAGCAGCAGTAGGCACCCGCCCCTGTACGGCCGGTGGGCGCGGCGGCACCGTCCCGCGCCCACCGGCACCACCCCCGGACCACCTGGAGCACCATGCCGCGGCCCGCCGTCGCCGTCGCCGCCGCCGTCCAGCCCGATCCGTCCACCGGCACCGGGCAGACCCCGGCGCCCGACACCACCTCCCCCGTCTCCTCTCCGTTCTGGAGCCGGGTCCCTCACCACTGGGTCGCGCAGGTGACCGGCGATCACCTGCGCGCGATCATGCTGACCGGCGACTACGCGCGCCTTCGCGACGGCTACTGCTGGGCCGCCGACCGCACCCTCGGCGAGGCGCTCGACCTCCACCCGGACACCGTCGGCAAGGGCCTGCGCCGCGCAGAGGCACTCGGCATGCTCCGCTCGGTCCAGCGCTCGGGAGGCACGTCCGCGCGCGTCCTCGTCCTGCCCTCCGAGGACGACGACGTGCTGTGGGTGTGCGTCAGCGCCTACGCCCGCAACACCCTCAGTGGCGGCCACTTCTCCGTCTACTGCGTGCTGTCCGTCCGCTCGCACCTCGACGAGCCCACCAGCATGGGCCTCATAGCCAGGCTGGCCGGCGTCGGCGAGAAGGAGGCCCGGGCCGCCGTCGCCGACCTGGTCGCGGACGGCTGGATCACCCGGGCCGACTCCTCCGGCCGCGCCGCCCGCTACACCGTCCACCACGCCCCGATCGCCGGCGTCCCCACCCAGCTCCTCCTCGACGTCCCGCTGCCCCGCCAGACCAAGTCCCGCCGCTGCGCCCCGCCAGCGCCCGCGCCGCACGCCGAGATCGACGGCCAGATCGCCCTGTTCGACCTCGACGAGCTGGCCGCGACCCCTGCCGGATCGACCGTCACCACCCCTGCCGGATCGACCGCGACCACCCCTGCCGGATCGACCGGACGAACAAGCTCCTCCCAACAAGATCTCTTCAACAGGCCCCGCGCCGTCGGGGTTGGTTTGTCCGGCGGAGCCGATACCGCCGTACCGCGCGTCACGGGCGCGCCCGCGAGCACCCGCGAGGCCGCCGCCGGGCCCGGCCGCGCATCGGCTGCGCCGGAACCCCGAACCGCCCCCATGCCCCCGCTGCTGATCACCGCCGCCGCCTACCAGGTCCTGGCCCAGGCCCCCGGCCTGGTCGCCCGGATGGGCCGCTGGGAGCAGCGGGAGGCCGCCCGCGCCATCGGGCGGGCGATCGAGGACGTCGACGATGTCCAGCGGGTCGCCGACCGCCTCGCCCGCCGCTGGGCCACCGCCGATCCGGACGACGTCCGGCGCCCGTACGGCTGGCTGGTCCGACGCGGCCTGGTCCGCCGCGGCTGCGACGACCCGTGCTGCGAGTCCGGCTGGGACACCGCCCGCCAGGCGGACTGCCGGACCTGCGTGAAGCAGCTGGACCAGGCCCGCGAGGCCGCCGCGGCCCGCCGGGCGCAGCACCGCCCGCGCCCCGTACCCGCGCCCCGACCGGCCCCCGCCCCGGCGTCGGCGCCGGCCGCCGTCCCGGCGCCGCGCCGCTTCTGCCCCGCCCACCGCGCGACCACCCTGCCGTGCGCCCTGTGCCAGGCCGCGGCCGCCGTCCCGCCCGCCGAGCCGGACGCCGCCCACATCGGCCGCGCCTACCGCGAGCAGCTCGCCGCCCGCCGCCTCGCCCGCGAGAGCGCCGCAGACGCGGACTGGGCGAGCCGGCACGGCATCGCCTGACCGCCTGACCCACCGAGGAGACCACCGTGCCCGACACCACGATCCGCGAGCACACCCCGACCACCATCCCGGGCCGCCCGGACCCCTGGGGCCCGCCCGTCTGCCACTGCGGCGACTGGTGGCCGTGCGCCCCGCTCGCCCAGGCCGCCAAGATCACCCCGATCGGCGGCGGCTGGACCATCACGCCCAGGAGCAGCTCGTGACCGTCCCCGCGTGGATCGTCCTCGCCGTCTGCGCCCCGGCCGCCCTGGTCGGCATCGTCGTCCTGCGCCGCCGGGCCCGCCGCGCCCGCACCGCACACATCCCCCGCCCCCGCCCCACCCAGGCCGCCTGGAACGCGGACGCGCGGATCATGCTGCGCCGTCTCGATACCCACCCGCTCGCCCCAGAGCCGCCCATCAGCCGCACCACACGCCGAGCACCCACCACTGGAGGAACCATGCAGCACCAGCCCTGCCCGCACTGCCCCGACGGGCACCGGCCCCCCGCCTCGGGCACCTGGCACGCCCACGTCGACCCGGACCGGGACGGCGACGGCCAGCCGATCCGGATCACCGTCGCACGGCCCGCCGGCGCCCACGTCGCCGACAGCGACGCCGAGTGGATCAGCCGCCGACTCAACTCCCACGTCACCGCCACCGACGACCCGCGCTCGCCCGCTCTCGCCGCGTTCATCGCCTACGGCCTGGAGACCGGCGGCCTCACCCACGACGGACAGCCCATCCCGGACTGGGACGGGCTCGGTCCCCGCATCCAGCGCGCCTGGGCCGCCGCCGCCCAGGCCGCCCTCGACACCGCCCCCGACGCCCGCACCGGCGACCAGGCCGAGGCCGCCCGGCCACGCGTCAAGCCGGCACTTCCCGCCCGGGCGTTCGGCCCGTGGCCCCGCATCCCCGTCGACACCGGCGAGGGCACGGACGCCGCCCGCCTCCTCCGCCTCGCCCACTCCGCCGCCACCGACTGGGCCATCAGCGACACCGGCGTCTACAAGGACCCGACGCTCACCATGGCGGCCATCGTCGACCACGTCCTCCGGGAGGGCCTGCTGCACCTGCTGGAACTCGGCCTGATCGACATCGACACCGACCGGATGCGCGCCGCCAAGGGGATCCCGCTGCGCCGCAGCGACCTCCTGCCCGCCAACCCCGACGAGCTGTGGCCGTGACCCGCGAGCACACGCCCCGACCGGGCGTCACCTGGATCATCACCGTCGATCGGGTCGAGACCGTCGTCTCCGACACCCTCCCCGATGCGGAGCTGCCCCGCCCGAACCGCGCCGCCCGCCGAGCCCGAGCCCGAGCCCGCGGACTGGAGGCCGAGAACGCGCGGCTCCGCGCCGAGCCGCACATCACCCGCACCGGGCACCGAGCCCCCTCCCAAGGAGCCGCCACCGTGGCGACCACCACCCACACCTGCGTCAGCGCCAAGTGCGACAACTGCACGATCAGCGTGACCAACAGCGACGAGATGCTGCTGCACTTCGACACCGCCGCCGAGGCCGTCAGCGAGGCCAAGGCCATGGGCTGGCAGCAGACCGACGAGGGCCGGCTGCTGTGCGAGAACTGCGCGGACCCGCTGCCGAAGTGCCCGACCTGCGGCCCCGACTGCACGAACCGCACCCACGACCGGATCTACCGCACCTGCGGCTACTGATCCCGCCCGCCGCCCGGCCTTCCCGGCCGGGCGGCCCGCACCACCAGGAGGAGCCCACCGTGGCCTGCCAGCTCTGCCCCCGGGACACCGCCGGTCGACTCTGCACCCCGTGCGCCACCCGCCTCGGCCGGCACCTCGCCGACCTCCCGCCCCTCTACGCCGCCCTCGCCGCCTACCTGCGCCCCTCCGCCCAGGCGGCCGACCGCCTCGGCACGCGCCCCACCGCCCCGGCCGACGCCCCGCTGCCGGTCGACCTGGACGTCCTCGACCTCATCGGGCCGGGCGGCGCCGTCACCGTGTTGGAGACCTGGCGTCAGGCTCTGCACGAGGACCTGGAGCTGCACTGGCCGGACCCCTGGGGCCACCCGGACGGCCGCCTGCTGCGCGCCGCCCGCGGCCTCCACCAGCACATGGGCTACATCCGTCTGGACTGGCCCGCCGCCGGCGACTTCGCCCGCGAGGTCCGCCAGCTGCACGCTGCGGCCACCCGCCACGTCGCCCCCACCGACCGCCTCACCGACCGCCCCACCGTCGTCGGGCACCACCCCGACCCGCGCCCCGGCGACAGCGCCCCGTGCGGCGGCCGCCTCGAACTCCCGCACGGCGCCGCTCACGTGCGCTGCGCCCGGTGCGGCGCAGCGTGGGGCCCGCTCCAGTGGCTCCAGCTGCGCCGCGCGCTCGAACACGCCCGCGCCGAGGCCGGACAGCTCGCCGCCTGACCCCCGTCGACACCGCTCACCCCCACCGGGTGAGCGCCCTCACCCACAGGAGCAGCCCCACCGTGAGCACTCTCACCATCGGCGGTGTCTACACCGCCCGCATGACCGGCATCGCCGGCCCCTGGACCACCCACGGCCACGCCACTCTCTGGGACGTCGAGACCGCTCCCGACGGAACGCCCGTTCTCCTCCTGGAGATCACCGACGCCCCCACCCCCCACCACGTGGGAGGACCCGCCCACCACACCACCTACGCCGCCGGGCAGGTGACCCGGCTCCCCTCCGGCGGCCGCCGCCTGCTGCGCCCGCTCACCCCGGCCCCCGGCCCCACCTGCATAGCTCTCGGCTCGACCCTCCAGACCCGCCGCGACCCCGGCGACGCCGCCCACCACATCGAGATGGCCGGCAAGATCTTCGCGGACTGGGCGCCGGTCCCTGACGACGGCTCACCCCTGGACGTGAGCGCGCTCCCCCACCTCGCCCGCGCCGCCGCCCGCGCCGCCGCGCTGCGCCGCGTTGAGGGTGAGCGCGACGACCTGGTCCGCCGACTGCGCGCCGGCGGCGTCGCCCGGGACCTCGTCGCCCAGACCGACGGCCGTGACCCGTCCCGGATCACGCAGCTCTGCCGCCCGTCCGGTGCCGGCCGTGCCAAGGCGGACGCATGAGTCACCGACCGATCCTCAGCTTCATCGCCTCTGCGTGCCGCACGGGACTCCGGGCCGCCATTGACCGGGAACTCAAGCGGGCACAGCTCCGCTCCACGGCACGGGCGCTCGGCCTCGCACCCGAGCGGGCGGACGCCCTCCTCGTCCAGGCGCAGGGCCTGTGTGCCGGCAGCACCCCGACAGACGAGGACTTCGCCGCCGCCCGCTCGCTGATCATCACCGAGGCGATGGGGCCGGCGCCCACCCACCCCGATCCCCTTTCGCTCCTCGGCCGGTGGGACCCCGAGTGACGACCGGCCCCCGGGACCGGGTCCCGCTCCCCGGCCGGATCACCCGGGCCCAGCTGGAGGCGCTGGGCGTGCCCGCCTCAACCGTCCGGGGCTGGGTGCTCCACCGCCGCCTGGTCCGGATCGGGGGGTCCGCGCGGTACCCCGAGTACGACGCCGACCAGGCCCTCGCCCTCGTCGAGGCCTGGCAGCCCCGGCCCCGGCAGAAGTCCGCTTGACGCTCGCCGTGACGCGATGCAACGATCTTGGCACCACCCGTGTGTCCAAAACCGGGTGAACAGGACCACCACGAAGGGCCTCGCAGCGCTGCTGCGGGGCCCTTCGCCGTTCCCCGGCGGAGGTACAGCCCATGACCGACGACCAGCACCAACCCCCCGCTGCGCCCAGCGTCCCGGCCGGCGTGCCCGACACGGTGACCCGCGAGCAGGTCCGCGCCGCACTGCGCCTGCTGGGCCTGCCCGCCGATGCGATCTCCTCGGTCTACATCTCCACGGACGTCATCAGCCTGACCGTCCTGGTGCGCAGCGCGACCGGCAGAATCTGGGCCCGGGACAACGGCGAGCCGCTGACCGCCACGGCCTACGTGGACGTCGTCGACGACCCGCGCCCGCAGCGCCCGCCCGCCGGCGGCACGATCAGCCCCCGGGTGTTCGTCGACCCCGAGCACGGCACGGACGGCTGCGTCATCCCGCCGGCCGCCGCCAGCACCCGGACCGCCGACGGAATCAAGGTCCGTCTGTCCGTCAAGGACCCCGGGCGCGACGCGTTCAAGCGCCTGCTCCTCAACGAGATCGTCCCCGCCCGCGCGGCCCAGGCCGACGCCGACGACGACGCTGACGCCGACGACCTTCCCACCGAGGGGTAGCGGTGGCGGGGCGCAGCGAGCTGGGGCACCGGGCGTACCGGCGGATGCGGGCGCAGGTGTTGCGGGAGTCGGACGTGTGCATCCTGTGCGGGCACGGCGGCGCGGATACCGCGGACCACATCATCCCGGTGTCCAAGGGCGGCCCCCGGCTGGATCCGACGAACCTCGCCCCCATCCACGGGGTGGACGGCTGCCCGACGTGCGGGCGCAAGTGCAACAACGAGAAGGGCGACAAGCCGCTCGCGGCGGTCGCGATGCGGACCTCGGTCGACTGGTACGCCGGCCCGCCGCCGGAGGGAGCAGCATGACGACGGACCACCGGCCGGGCGTGCACCGCGAGGCGGTGCTGACCGGCAGCACCCCGGAGGGCTGGGCCCTGTTCGAGCCGGGCCCGAGCGCGCTGTGGTGCAGCTGCGGCGCCGAGCTGGGCGACCGCCTCACCTCGGAGCAGCTCGTTCCGACGTTCGATGCTCATCTCGTCGAGGTCGGTGCGAAGGCCGGCTCGTCCCTCTCCGATTTTTGAGCCGGGGCCGCCGGCTGGCCTCGCGCCCAGCTTTTCTTTTTCTCCCCCCGGCGTGATCCCAGGCCGGATGATCATGGAAGGGGGGCGTCATGGCGCGCTCCGCCGGACCCATCGAAGAGGCCGTGCGCGAGGACATCGAGGCGCTCGGCGACCTGCTCGGCGTCGAGGCCTCGCTCGCGGCCATGGCCATCCGGCTCGCGGTGGAGCTCGACGCCGGCGGCGGCGAGGACGGCCGGCAGGTGCCCGCCCTCAACCGGGAGCTGCGCTCGACGCTGAAGCAGTTGGTCGACGGGCGGGGGGTCGCGGATGACGATGACGACCTCGGAGACCTGGGTACCCCCGAGTGAGCTGGCCGAGCAGTGCATGGAGCTGTACGCGCTGCGCTGCCCGCCGTACTGGGGGCCGCCGCGGCGCCTGGACTGGCCGACCCTGGGCGGGAAAGCGGCGCGCGCCATGGAGGCGCTCGGCCACCCGCCGATGCCGTGGCAGCGCTACACCCTGGACGTCGGGCTGGAGATCAACCCGGCGACGGGCCGGTTCGCCTACCGCGAGGTCGGGCTGTCGGTGCCGCGTCAGCAGGGCAAGACCGACCAGATCCTGACCCTGATGCTCCACCGGATCATGGCGTGGCCGCGGCAGAACGTCGTCTACGCGGCGCAGACCAGGGGCATGGCGCGCATCCGGTGGGAGGACGAGTTCCTCACCGCGATGGAGGGCGCCCCGAAGCTGCGCGGAAAGTTCACGACGCGCAAGAGCAACGGCAACGAGGCGATCATCTGGACCCGCACGCGGTCCAAGCTGGGTATCACCGCCAACACCGAGAAGGCCGGCCACGGCCCGCCCCTGGACCTCGGGGTGATCGACGAGGCGTTCGCGCACGAGGACGACCGCCTGGAGCAGGCGTTCTCCCCGGCGATGCTGACCCGGCCGATGGCTCAGCTGTGGTGGGCGTCGGCCGGCGGCACCGAGCGCTCGACCTTCCTCAACAAGAAGCGCAGGTCCGGGCGTGAGCTGATCGAGCGGGCGTGGGCGTCGGGGGAGTGGCCGTCGGTCGCCTACTTCGAGTGGTTCGCCCCGGACCACCTGGACCGCACCGACCCGGCCACCTGGTACAGCTGCATGCCGGCGCTCGGGCACACGGTCACCGAGGACGTCGTCCGCGGCGAGCTGGAGCGCCTGGACGTGGCGGAGTTCGACCGCGCCTACCTCAACCGCACCCGCAAGCACACGCCGCCCGAGGACCCCAACGTCCCGAAGGCGCAGTGGCCCAAGGTCATGGACGAGGAGTCGCGGCCGGTGCGCGACGTCGCGTTCGCCGTGGACGTCTCGCCGCTGCGGGACTGGGCCTCGATCGCCTCGGCCTCGCGGCGCCCCGACGGCCGGATCCACCTGGAGGTCGTCGAGCGCCGCCCCGGGACCGACTGGGTGACGGCCGCGCTCGAACGGCTCGCCGAGCTGTGGCGGCCGGTCGTCGTCACCCTCGACGCGAAGGGCCCGGTCGGGTCCCTGGTCAACGACCTCGCCGACATCGGCATCAGCGTGTCCGAGGACCCGGAGCACCCCGAGCGCGGCGACCTGCTGATCCCGCGCACCGGCGACGTCGTGGCGGCGTGCGGCCAGCTCGCCGACGCGATCCGGCAGGGCACCGTCGTCCACGTCGACCAGGGCCCGCTCACCACCGCGGTGAACGGCGCCCGCACCCGCCCCCTGGGCGACGCCTGGGCGTGGCACCGCCGCAACGCCCAGACCGACATCACTCCGCTGGTCGCCGTGACGCTGGCGCGCTGGGCCCTGCTGGCCCGGCTCCCCGCGATCGACGACCCCTACGACCCGGTGGCGAACGTCTGGTGAAGAACCTCCTCCTCCAGCTGGCCGGCCCGGCCGGCCGCGCGGCCGCCTGGCTGCTCGACAACGCGCCCGGCCTGCTGGCCGTCCTGCTGATCTCCGCCGGCGCCTGGCTGATCTACCCGCCCGCCGGCCTCATCACCGCCGGCGCGCTGCTGCTCGCCGACCGCGTCGCCGACCGCTACCCGCCCCGCCGCGACCAGCCAGGAGGTGATGACCGGTGAGCCTGCTGTTCGGCCGCAGCGCCCGGCCCGGGCGCGAGCACCGCGCCGCCGCGTTCTCCGAGCGGCCGATCCCCGGCCCGGCCGAGACCGGCTCGACCAGCTACGCCGCCATCGACCTCTCCCGCGCCGAGGCCTCCCTTCAGCAGGTCGCCATCTGGGCGTGCATCGACCTCACGTGCTCGGCCATCGAGACGATGCCGATCGACTGCTTCCGCAACACCTCCGACGGCCCCAAGTCGATCACCACCCCCGGCTACCTGCTCGACCTCGGCGGCGAAGGACACGGCACGGGCGACTGGCTGTGGCAGGCCCTCTACTCGTGGATGACGCGCGGCAACCAGGTCGGCACCGTGCTGGCCCGCTCGCCGGCGGGCACGCCCACCCAGGTCGTCCTCCACCACCCCGACGACGTCCGGCCGCTGCGCCTGGACGACGGCACCTACGAGTGGTTGATCAACGGCCGCCGCGTCGACGCCTCCAGCGTCTGGCACAAGCGGGTGTTCCCCGTCCCGGGCCACCTCATGGGCCTGTCCCCGATCGGCATGCACGCCCTGACGATCGGCACCGGCCTGGCCGCCGCCCGGTTCGGCGCCGCCTGGTTCGAGGACGGCGGCCACCCCTCCGCCCTGCTCACCAACACCGAGACGGCCCTGGACCAGCAGCAGGCCGCCACCGTCAAGGCCCGGTTCCTCGCCGCGCTGCGCGGCACCCGCGAGCCCGTCGTCATGGGCAAGGGCTGGAAGTACGAGGCCATCTCGGTCCCCGCCAACGAGTCCCAGTTCCTGGAGACGATGGGCTACAGCTCGGCCGAGTGCTGCCGCATCTACGGGCCCGGCTACGCCGACGTCTTCGGCTACGAGACCGGCGGTTCCCTCACCTACTCCAACGTCGAACAACGCAGCTTGGACCTGCTGACCTACGCCATCAACCCGTGGCTGGTCCGCCTGGAGAGACTCCTGTCCTCCCTGCTGCCGCAGCCGCAGTACGTCCGCTTCAACCGCGACTCCCTGGTGCGCACCGACCTGCTGACCCGCTACCGGGCGCACGAGATCGCCCTGCGCAACCAGTGGGCCGTCGTCAACGAGGTCCGCGTCCTGGAGGACTCCGGGCCCGTCCCGTGGGGCGACCAGCCGAACGGCCCGACCACCGCGCCGCCGCCGGCGCCCGCACCCGAGGAGGGCTGACCATGCCCGACATCACCGACCGCGCCCGCCCCGCCGGCATCGAACGCCGCGCCTGGCGCGTCGACCTGGAAGTCCGCACCGCCCCCGACAGCGACGGCACCGGCCCGGTGACCGTCGAGGGCTACGCCTCCGTCGTCAACCAGCCATTCCAGATGTGGGACTGGGCCGGCGAGTACAACGAGGTCGTCCGCCGCGGCGCCTTCGGCAAGACCCTCGCCGAGACCCCCCAGGTGCAACTCCTCCTCAACCACGGCGGCCTGGCCATGGCCTACACCAAGGCCGGCACCCTGCGCCTGTCCGAGGACTCCACCGGCCTGCACATGGCCGCCACCGTCAACCCCGCGCGCGGCGACGTGCGCGACATGCTCGCCGCCCTGGAGGACGGCGACGTCGACGAGATGAGCTTCGCCTTCCGCGTGACGCGCCAGCAGTGGTCCCCGGACTGGGCGCAGCGCGACATCCTGGAAGTCGACCTCCACCGCGGCGACGTCAGCGTCGTGAACTTCGGCGCCAACCCCGCGACTTCAGTCTCCCTGCGCGGGCTGGACCTGCCCGCGCTCGACCGCCTCGCCGAGGACGACGCCCGCGCCCTCTACGAGCGGCTCGGCGCCCGCCTCGCCGCCCCGGCCCCGGCGGCCGGTGCACCGCTCGGGCTCTACCTCGCCCAGGCCGAGGCCCTCGCCCTGTAGACCACTGCCCCCAGCACGCGCCGGAGTCCACGCCGGAGCCCCGCCCGGGCCGCCACCTGGACCACCACCCGCGCCGGACGCAGCACCACCCCACCCCTTCACCGTGACCCGAGAGGACACCCCCATGCGTGACCACCTGCGCCGGCGCATCGAGGCCCTGCTGGAGCAGCGCGCCCAGCTGAAGACGGAGCTCGACGCCGTCCTCGCCGCGCCGAGCGCCGCCGACCGCAACCTGACCGCCGACGAGCAGCGCGCCTTCGCCGAGAAGCGCGAAGCCATCCGGGTCGTCGACACCGACCTCGACACCGCGCGCACCCAGCTCCAGGACCTCGACGAGGAGGAGCAGCGCGCCGCCGCGGCCGCCGAGCTCCGCGCCACCCTCGGCACCGGCCGCCCGACCGCCGGCGCCCGGATCGTCTCCGAGCCCGTCACCTACCACCGGACCGGGGCGCACTCCTACTTCCTCGACCTCGCGCGCGCCGAGCTCGGCCGCGGCGACGGCGACGGCGGCCACGCGGCCGCCCGCGACCGCCTCCAGCGGCACGCCGCCGAGCTGGACGTCGAGCTGCCCAAGCGCCAGGCCCGGCTCGACGCCGCCGCCGAGGGCGCCGTGCGCGGACTGGAAGGCGTCAACGAGCGGGCCGCCGAGTCCGCGTTCGAGCGGCGCGTCGCCCCCAACCGCACCGACGGGCAGGGCGGCTACTTCGTGCCGCCGCTGTGGATGGTCGACCAGTACATCGACCTGCCGCGGTTCGGGCGCACCATCGCCAACAGCGTGCGCAACATGCCGCTGCCGTCCGGCACCGACAGCATCAGCCTGCCGAAGATCGCCACCGGCACGGCCACCGGCGTGCAGACCGCCGACGGAGCCGCCGTCACGAGCCAGGACCTCACGGACACCAGCGTCACCGCGCCGGTGCGCACCGTCGCCGGTCAGCAGGACGTGGCCATGCAGCTGCTCGACCAGAGCCCCATCGCCTTCGACGAGGTGATGTTCGCCGACCTCATCGCGGACTACAACCAGAAGATCGACGTCCAGGTGATCGCCGGATCCGGCGCGGCCGGCCAGGCCCGGGGCATCCTCAACACCCCCGGCATCAACTCGGTCACCTACACCGACGCGACGCCGACGCTGCCGGAGATGTGGCCGGTCTTCGCCCAGGCCGCCTCGCAGGTCGCCAAGAACCGCAAGCTGCCGGCGCTGGCCACCTTCATGACCCCCTCGCTCTGGTACTGGATCGTCTCCCAGCTCGACACCGCCGGCCGCCCCCTGGTCCAGGTGGAGCCCGGCACCGGCTTCAACATCGCCGCCCTCCAGACCGGCGCCGTCGCCGAGGGCCCGGCCGGGCGGATCGTCTCCCTGCCCACGCTGCTCGACGGCAACATCCCCAGCAACCTCGGCGCGGGCACCAACGAGTCGCGGATCATCACCGCCCGCACCTCCGACCTCTACCTGTGGGAGGGCAGCATGCGCACCCGCGTCCTCCAGGAGGTCCTCTCCGGCACCCTCCAGGTCCGCTTCCAGGTCTGGAACTACTTCGCGTTCATGGCCGACCGGCGGCCGGAGTCCGTGTCGGTCATCTCCGGGACCGGCGTGATCCCGCAGGCCGGTTTCTGACCCACCCGGGCGGGCGCGCACCCGGCGCGCCCGCCCCCGCTCCCGAGGACTGGAGGACCCCCGTGTCGCACGACCTGCTGGCCGAACTGGCCGGCTACCGCAACGAGCTGGCGGGCGCGAAGGCCCGCGGCTCCGCCCGCGCCGACGACATCGCCGCCGAGGTGAAGCGCGTCACGGCCGCCGTCGCCGAGCGCGCCGCCGACCTGACGGCCGAGGCCAAGACCCACCAGGACGCCGGCCGCGACGTCGCCGCCGTCGCCGCGCTCTCCGAGGCCCGCCGCCTGCGCGAGGCCCTGCGCCCGGCGCCCGCCCGCAAGACCGGAGGGAAGTGACATGCCCCTCGTCTCCGGGAAGTACCCGGTCCGCAACCCCGAGAGCCTGCTCAACGCCGGCGCCCAGCCCCGCTCCAACCTCCCCCGCCACGCCGTCGTCTCGGACTTCGCGATCCTCACCTCACAGGTGATGCTGTCCACCGCCCTCTACCTCCAGGCCAGCGACACCGTCACCTCGCTGACGTTCAAGTCCGGCTCGACGGCGGCGGACACCCCCACCAACTGGTGGTACGCCCTCTACGACGACGCGGCCACCCCCGCGCTGATCGGCCAGTCCGCCGACCAGCTCACCGCCGCCTGGGCCGCCAACACCGCCAAGACCCTGCCCCTCCAGGCCCCGGCGCAGATCACCCGCACCGGCATCTACCACGCCGCGATCATGGTCAAGGCGACCGCGCCGCCCAGCCTCCTCGGCGCCGCCACCCTCCTCGGCGCCGTCGCCGGCTACGTCGCCGGCGACGTCCCGCTCACCCGCTCCAGCGGCGCCGCCCTCACCACCACCGCCCCCGCCACCATCGCCGCCCCCACCCCCGTGGCGTACGTCCCGCGCGTCGTGGCGCTCTGATGACCGACCCGGTCTACGTCCCCCTCGGCACCCTCAAGAGCGCCCTGAAGATCACCGACACCGACCGGGACGACCTGCTCACCCAGGCCCTCCAGGCCGCCAGCCGCGGCGTCGAGAAGATCGCCGGCCGCCGCTTCTGGCTCGACCCCGCCCCCGTCGCCCGCATCCTCAACCCGCGCGGGCGCACCCTCGACGACGCCGACGGCGGCCACCTGCTGACCGCCGACATCGGCACCCTGGACGGCCTGGTCGTCGAGACCGGCACCACCGGCGCCTGGAGCACCGCCCCCGACATCGAACCCGAGCCCACCGACGCCCTCGACGAAGGCCGGCCCGTCACCTCCCTGCTGCGCCTGGGCGCGCCCTGGCCCGCCGGGGCCCGGCAGCGGGTGCGGGTCACCGCCCGGTGGGGCTGGCCGGCCGTCCCGGACGAGGTCGCCCAGGCCACCCTCATCCAGGCCAACCGCCTGTTCCGGCGCAAGGACAGCCCCGACGGCGTGGCCGGGTCGGCCGAGTGGGGCGTGATGCGCCTGGGCCGGGTGGACCCCGACGTCGACGCCCTGATGAAGCCGTTCGTCCTGCCCGGCATGGCCTGACCCGAGAGGAGCCCCCGATGCAGATCGCCCCCATCCGCGCCGCCATCGCCGCGGCCGCCGCAACCGTCGTCCTACCGCCCGGCACCGGCGCACTCACCGCCACCGGCTACACCCCCGACAGCATCGCCGAGCCCCACTTCTTCACCGCCGAGGTGAACGTCGACTTCGACAAAACCATGGGCCGCGGGCTCGACGAGCTGGAGATCACCTGCCGCGTGCTGGTCGGCCGCGGCGACGACCGCGCCGCCCAGCAGCTACTCGACGCCCTGCTGTCCGGCGCCGGACCGGCCAGCCTCAAGCAGGCGATCGAGGCGGCCCGCGGCGCCCCCGGCGAGTACGCCCTCGGCGGCCTGGCCCACGACCTGCGGGTCGAACGCGTGCAGGGCTACCGCTGGTACGAGCACGCCGGCGTCCAGTACGTCGGCGCCGAGATGACCATCCGCGTCATCGGCGACGGGAGGACCTAATGAGCGCCCAAGTCCTGACCGACGTACGCCTGTTCACCGGCGGCGCCGACCTCACCAGCGCCTCCAACAAGGTGGAGCTGACCACCGAGGTCGAGGAGAAGGACCGCACCACCTACGGCAGCGGCGGGTGGAAACGGGTGCAGGGCGGCCTCGGCTCCAGCAAGGTCAGCGCCGAGGGTCTCTGGGAGGCCGGCGACCCGGGCCTCATCGATGACGCCGCCTGGGCGCAGCTCGGCGGCGTCGGCCCCTGGACCATCTGCCCCCACCTCGCCACCGTCGGCTCCCTCGCCTACCTCACCCAGGCCCTGCGCGCCGACTACACCCTCGGCGGGCAGGTCGGCGACCTCGCCCCCTGGAGCAGCAGCGGATCCGGCAGCGGCCTGACCGCGCGCGGGCAGATCGCCCACCCGCCCGGCACCGCCCGCTCCAGCAGCGGCGCCGGCACCGCCCTCCAGCTCGGCGCCGTCCCGGACGGCCGCGCCCTCTACGCCGCGCTGCACGTCCTCTCGGCGGCCGGAGCCGGGCCCTCGATCACCGTCCGCATCGAGTCCGACGACAGCGCCGCGTTCGCCGACCCCACCACCCGGGCGACGTTCACCGCCGCTACCGGCCTCGACGGCCAGGCCCTCGCCGTCCCGGGCCCGGTCACCGACACCTGGTGGCGCGTCGCCTGGACGGTGGCCGGCACCGGCCCTTCGTTCACCTTCGTCGCCGCCCTCGGCCTCGCCTGAAAGGAACCCCCACATGCCCACCATGGTCCTCACCGGCGAGTACCTCAACATCGCCGGCAACGTCCTCAACGAGTTCACCAAGAAGGCGGAGCTCGCCGTCGAGGTCGAGGAGAAGGACGTCACGCACTTCGCCTCCAACGGCTGGAAGTTGCTCATCGGCGGCCTCAAGTCCGGCACCCTCGGGTGCGAGTTCCTCCAGGACTTCGCCGCTACCAAACTCGACTCGATCATGTGGCCGCTGCTCGGCAGCGTGGTGACCTTCGAGGTCCGCCCCACCCAGGCCGCCGCCAGCGCCTCCAACCCCAGGTACACCGGCAACATCCTGATCAAGGAGTGGCAGCCGATCAGCGGGTCGGTCGGCGACGAGGCGACCGTCGGCGTCAGCTACCCCACCTCGGGCGAAGTCGTCCGGGCCACCGCCTGATGGCCGGCCGCAACCCCGTCGACGTCTCGGTGAGCCTGGAGGGGTTCGACGCCCTCTCGGCCGCCCTCAAGGCCGAGGAGGACGGCAAGGCCCTGCGCAAGGACCTCGCGAAGAACCTCCGCGAGGCCCTCAAGCCGGCCGCGCAGCAGGCCAAGACGGGCATCATGTCGATGTCCGCCAGCATGACGGAGTCCCCCGCGCTGCGCTCGGCCATCGCCCAGAAGATCAAGCCCGAGGTCAAGCTGGGCGGCCGCTGGTCCGGCGCCCGCGTCAAGGCCCGCAAGATCCGGGGGATCCGCGACTTCCCCAACGCGCCCAAGCGCACCCAGAGGCCGGGCGGCTGGCGCGTGCAGATCTTCGGCCGCGACGTCTGGCGCACCCAGCGCGGCAAACCGGATTGGTTCGACCGCGCGATGCAGGGCGACACCGCCCGCTACCGCCAGGCCATCCACGAAGCCATGGAAGCAACGGCCCGGCGGATCGCCGACCGGGCCCGATAGGAGACCCCACCATGTACCTCGTCTACAAGCCCGAGGGCAGCGACGAGCCCCAGCGCTTCAAGTACCAGCCGACCAAGCTCATGTCGGCCGAGCGCGAGCGCCTGGAGAAGCTCACCGGCCGCGACTTCAGCGACTTCACCAAGGCCGTCATCTCCGGCAACTCGCTGTGCCGCAGGGCCCTGCTGTTCGTCTTCCTCAAGCGCGAGCACCCGACGACGCGCTTCGACGACGTCGACTTCGCCTGGGACGAACTGACCCTGGAGCACAGCAAGGCCGAGCTGGAGGAGATCCGCGCCGAGGCCGCCGAGAACGTCCCGGCCGACCACCGGGCCGCAGTCCTCGCCAAGCTCGACGCCGAGATCGCCGAGGCCTACGAGGAGCCCGAGGGAAAAGCCCTGCCGCCGATCGCCGGCTGAGGCGACTCGGCGACGCCGCACACCTGCTCGGCGTCCGCCCCTGGGAGTGGCCCCTGCTCACCGTCGAGGAGGCGGAGCAGCTGCACGCCTGGATCGACGCCTACGAGAAGCACGTCGACGAGGCCAACCAGGCCGCGACTCGCAGAAGGTGAGGTGATCCCCTCGTGGCATCGGACACCTCACTCGTGTTCAACCTGGTCGCCAAGGACCAGGCGTCCGAGACGCTCGGGCGGATGAAGGAGAAGCTCAGCACGGCGGCGGCCGGCATCTCCGCGGGCGTCGCCGGGGCGCTCGGCGTCGGCGTCGCCAGCGCCCTCGACATGTCCGCCGCCAGCAGCAAACTCCAGGCGCAGCTCGGCGTCGGCACGGAGCGCGCCGCCGAGCTGTCGAAGGTGTCCGCGAACATCTACAAGCAGGCGTGGGGCGAGTCGGCGGCGGACGTCAACGAGGCCATCAAGGGCGTCGTGCAGCAGATCGGCGGCGACGCCGCGGGCGCCGGCCTGGAGAAGATCACCACCAAAGCGCTCGCGTTGTCCAAGACGTTCGATGTCGACGTCGCGGGGTCGACGGCGGCGGTCGGCCAGCTCATCAAGACCGGCCTGGCGAAGGACGCCGAGCAGGCCTTCGACATCATCACCGCCGGTTTCCAGGGCGGCGTGGACAAGTCGGGCGACTACATCGACACGCTCACCGAGTACTCGACGCAGTTCCGGCAGCTCGGTCTCGACGGGCAGACCGCTACGGGCCTGCTGGCGCAAGGCCTCAAGGCGGGCGCGCGCGATGCCGACACCGTCGCGGACTCGCTGAAGGAGTTCACGCTGATCGCCCAGTCCGGGTCCAAGGCGAGCGCGGAGGGGTTCAAGGCACTCGGCTTGAACGCCAAGGAGATGCAGCGGGCGTTCATTGAGGGCGGGCCGGGGGCCGCCACCGCGCTGGACCAGGTCTTCGACAAGCTCCGCGCCGTGAAGAACCCGGTCGAACAGTCGGGCATCGCGCTGGCCCTGTTCGGGACCAAGGCCGAGGACATGCAGAAAGCGTTGCTGGCCCTCGACCCGTCCTCGGCGACGTCCGCCATCGGCCAAGTCGCCGGTGCGGCGGACAACATGGCCCAGACGGTCGGGGACAATCCCGCGGCGGCGATCGAACGCTTCAAGCGCGAGGCCACCGTGAAGTTGGCGGAGGTCGGCGCCACGCTGATCGCCTTCGGACAGGAGCACTCGGCGTGGCTCCAGCCGATCGCCATCACGCTGGGCGTCATCGCCGGGGCGATCCTGCTGGTCCAGGGCGCCACGATGGCGTGGACCGCCGCCCAGGCAGTCTGGACCGGCGTCCAGGCCGTGAGCACCGCCGCCCAGTGGGCATGGAACGCGGCGATGTCTGCCAACCCCATCTCGCTGATCATCATCGCGGTCGTCGCCCTGGTCGCCGCCGTCGTGCTGCTGTGGCAGCGCTCCGAGACGTTCCGCGACATCGTGACCGGCGCCTGGCGCGTCGTCTGGTCCGGCATCAAGTGGGTGTGGGACTGGGTCTCCCAGAACTGGCCGCTGCTGCTCGGGATCCTGACCGGGCCGATCGGGTGGGCGGTGCTGGCGATCACCCGCAACTGGGACAGCATCAAGGCCGGCGCGTCGACCGTGCTGGACTTCCTGACCGGCCTACCCGGCAAGATCGCCTCCGGGTTCGCGACCCTCGGCGAGATCCTGACCGCCCCCTTCCGGTGGGGCTTCAACCAGATCGCGTCCCTGTGGAACAGGACGGCCGGCAAGCTGTCGTTCACGCTGCCGAGTTGGATTCCCGGCGTCGGCGGGCAGGGCTTCTCCCTGCCCAAGATCCCGATGCTCGCGGCCGGCGGGCACATCACCGGGGCCGGCACCGTGCTGGTCGGCGAGGCCGGGCCGGAGCTCCTCAGCCTGCCCGGCGGGGCGACCGTCACCCCGCTCGCCCGCGCCGCCGCCGGCGGGGGCGGCACCGTGCGGGTCGTCATCGACGTCACGGGCGCCGATACCCAGATGCGCCAGATGCTGCGCAACATGGTCCGCCTCGACGGCGGCGGCTCCGTCCAGAAGGCCTTCACGTAGAGAGAGGGGACCACCGCATGGCCTTCCCGGCCACACCGCTCGGCGTCCAGGTCGAACTCCAGGTCAGCGGCACCTGGACGGACGTCACGGGCGACGCGTACCTGCGCGACCCGATCACCATCGAGCGCGGCCGCCCCGACGAGGGCAGCCGCATCGACCCCGGCAAGTGCCCCATCACCCTGGACAACCGCAGCGGCACGTACTCGCCGCGCAACCCGATGAGCCCGTACTTCGGGCTCATCGGGCGTAACACGCCGGTGAGGGTGTCGGTCGCCGATCCGGCCCTGCCGACCTACCTCGACCTGCCGGGCCCGGGCAGCTACGCCTCCACCCCGGACACCGCGGTGCTCGACCTCACCGGCGACTTCGACGTCCGCATCGACCTGACCCTGCCCGCCACCCAGGCTGGCATCGTCGAGGTCGCCGCCAAGTACACCGTGACCGGGAACCAGCGGTCGTGGCAGCTCACCCTCCAGGACGACGTCCCCACGCTGCGCTGGTCGACCGACGGCACCGCGGTCATCGACCGCACCGCCACCCTGCCGCTGCCACTGCCCGCGTCCGGCCGCCTCGCCATCCGGGCCGCCCTCGACGCCGACACCGGCACCGGCGGCCACGCGGTCACCTTCTGGACCGCGCCGACAATCGCCGGCCCCTGGGCGCAGCTGGGCGACGTCGTCACCGCCACCGGCACGACCAGCGTCTACGCGTCCACCGCGCCGCTGACCCTCGGCGACAACCCCGGCCAGACCGTGGTCGCGCCGGTCGGCCGCGTCCACGCCTTCCAACTGCGCGGCGCCGGCGGCGCCCTGGTCGCCGCGCCGGACTTCACCGCGCTCGCGCCCGGCACCACCGCCTGGAGCGACACGGCCGGCCGGGCCTGGACCCTGGCCGGCGGCGCGACGATCCCGCCCCGGCGGAGCGTCAGGTTCACCGGCGAGGCGTCGGCCTGGTCCCCGCGCCGCGACGTCTCCGGCCAGGACCGGTGGGTGCCGATCGAGGCGGCCGGCATCAAGCGCAGGCTCGGGCAGGGCACCGACCCGCTCGCCTCCACCCTGCGCCGCTCCCTGACCGCAGCCGCGCCGGTGGCGTACTGGCCGATGGAGGACGCCCGCGGCGCCAGCCAGGCGTTCTCGCCGATCCCCGGCTGCCCGCCCCTGGTGGCCACCGGGCTGGAGTTCGCCGCCGGCGACGGGCCGACCGGGTCCCTGCCGCTGCCCCGGGTCAGCCACGGCGCCACCATCAGCGCCCCCGTCCCCGACAGCCCCGCCCTCGCCGCGGGCTGGCGCGTCGAGATGGTCTACAACCTGCCTGCCCTGCCGACCGCGGGGGTGTTCCCGCCGGTGCTGCGCATCGCCACGACCGGCAAAGCGGTGCAGTGGTTCGTGGCGATCGACGCCGCGTTCGTCACGGTGTTCGCGACGGACGGCGCCGGCGGGGTCGTCACCAACACCGGCACAGCGCCCGCCGGTCACGCCTCGGGCGGGTGGGCGCGGCTCCAGCTGGACGTGTGGGACGACGGCGCGGGCGGCACGGCCTGGGAGGTGCGGTTCTTCCTCATCGGGTCCGCCGCTCTCGGGTCTGTGTGGAACACCCACGCGGGCCCGCCCGGCGTCCCGACCGCGATCGACACGCTGTTCGACGAGGCGCTGGGCGACATGCAGCTCGGCCACCTCAGCGTCATGCCCACCAGCGCGGGCGACGCCTACGGGCACGCCGACAACGGGTTCGAGGGGAACCGGCCCGTCGAGCGGATCGCGCGGCTGTGCACGGAGGAGGCCGTGCCGTTCACCAGCATGGGCCTGGTGGACCCGCAGATCGCCCTCGGCCCGCAGCAGGCCGCGCCGCTGCTCGACCTCCTGGAGGAGGCCGGCGAGGTCGACGGCTCCTACCTCGTCGAGAGCAGGCAGACGGCAGGGCTGCACTACCGGCCCGCCTACCTCAGCTACAACCAGCAGCCGGCCCTGGTCCTGGACTACGCGGCCGGCGACGTCGCCCCGCCGCTGGAGCCGGTCGACGACGACCAGAGCACCCGCAACGACATCACCGTGACACGGCGCGGCGGCAGCTCGGCGCGGGCGGTCGCCGAGGACGGCCCGCTGTCCGTCCAGGCCCCGCCCGCCGGGATCGGCCGCTACGCGGACACCCCCGAACTCAACCTTTACCGCGACCACCAGCTGGCCGACGTCGCCGGGTGGCGCCTTCACCTCGGAACCTGGGACGCCGCCCGCTACCGGCGGGTGCGCGTCGACCTCGCCGCCTGCCCGCACCTCATCCCGGCGGCCGCCGCCGTCGAGGTCGGCGACATGATCCGCATCATCAACCTCCCTGCGGAGGACGGCCCCACGACGGTCGACCTCATCGCCCAGGGCTACACCGAGCAACTCGGCGCCTACGACTGGGCCCTGGAGTTCACCACCACCCCGGCCGGGCCCTGGTCGGTCGCGGTGACAGACGACCTGGTCCTCGCGAGCGCCGACACCGCCGGCAGCACCCTCGCCACCGGCGCCACGGCCACCGCCACCACCCTGTCCATCGCCACCACCGGCCCGCTCTGGTCGACCGACCCGGCCGACTACCCGCTCGACCTCGCGATCGCCGGGGAGCGGGTCACCGTCACCGCCATGGCCGGCACCACCAGCCCGCAGACCGCCACCGTCACCCGCAGCGTCAACGGCGTCTCGAAGCCCCTGCCGGCCGGGGCCGACGTCCGGCTGTGGCAACCCGCGATCCTCGCCCTGTAGGAGACCCATGACCACCTACCCCCCGTGGGCCGCCGGCCAGCGCATCACCGGCGAGGCCCTGCGCGCCGGCCTGCCCGACTGGATCGACAAGCCCATCGACGAACCCCGGACCAGCACCTCCACGCTCCAAGCCGACCTCCATCTGACCCTGCCCGTCGCAGCCGGCGCCCGGTACACCTTCACCGCACAGCTCTTCATCGGCGCAGCCGACAGCGCCGCCGACATCAAGGCCGGGTTCGCGTTCCCCGCCGGCAGCACCTGCCACTTCGGCGGCACCGGTGCACACACCGGTGCGCTCACCAGCGGCACGTCCGGCGTCGACGAGCACTTCGCCATCCGCGACGCCGTCAGCGCGTCCTCCGTGCTCGGATTCGGCGTCTCCTCCGGAGCCCCCACCTGGGCCCGACTGGAGGGCGTCCTGACCGCCGCCGCGGCCGGCTCGCTCACCCTCTGGTGGGCCCAGAACGTGCCCGCCGGGACGGCCACCAAACTGCTGGCCGGGTCGTGGCTGGAGCTGCGCCGCCGCGCCTGACCACCCCGTCCGACCATCCGCCCCCGGCGCCACCCGGCCCGGGGGCTCCCCTATGCCTGGAGGCACCCATCATGCAGTTCGTCAGCCGCGCCGAGTGGGGCGCCCGCCCGCCCCGCAACGGGCACCAGTCCGTGGCGGCCAACCGGGGCGTCAAGGTGCACTACCTCGGCGGCCCGTACAGCGCGGACGAGCACGGCACCTGCGCCGCCTACATGCGCAAGGTCCAGAACAGCCACATGGACGGCAACGGCTGGTCGGACTTCGCGTACAACCTCGCCGTCTGCGAGCACGGCTACGTCTTCGAGGGCCGCGGCCGCAACGCGCAGAACGCGGCCAACGGCAGGCCCGCGCTCAACCGCGACCACTTCGCCGTCCTCGCCTTCGTGGGCGACAGCGGCCACACCTCGCCGACCGCCGAGCAGGTCGCCGGCCTGCGGGACGCGATCGCCTACCTGCGCGCCAACGGCGCCGGCCGGGAGATCCGCGGCCACCGCGACGGCTACGCCACCGACTGCCCCGGCGCAGCGCTGTACGAGCTGGTGACCTCGGGCGCCCTGGAGCCCGACGCCGCACCGGTCCCGGGCCCGGCGCCCGGGCAGCCTGCCGAGCCGACGCCGGCCCGCTACCGCACGACCATCAACGGCCTGGAGTACGGCTACGGCGCGCACGGCGACCACGTCACCGCGGTGGGCGAGGCCCTCGTCCGGAACGGGTACGGCGGCCACTACCAGCAGGGTCCGGGCCCGGCCTGGACCGACGCCGACACCCTCAACTACCAGGCCTTCCAGCACAGCCTCGGGTACAGCGGGCCGGACGCCGACGGTGTGCCGGGCCTGGTCACCCTCCAACTGCTGCTCGGCCGCATCCCCGGCCAGCCCACCGTCTCCCTCGCCCACGTCGTCGAGGCGGCGCGCACCGACCCGGGCGCCGCCCAGGGCCACCAGACCCACGCCGCCGAGGCGCGGCTGGTGGAGCAGGCCCTGGCCGACGAGGGCCTCCTGGAGCAGCGCTGGGTGGACGGCTCCTTCGGCACTCGCACCGTGCAGGCCTACGCCGCGTTCCAGCGCTCCCTCGGCTACGCGGGCGCGGACGCGGACGGCGTCCCCGGCCGCCGCTCCCTGGAGCGCCTCGGTACCGGGCGCTTCACCGTCACCGACTGATCGGAGATCACCATGCTTCGCATTCCCCGTTTCGTCGTCGACCTGGCCGAGCGCACGGGTGCGACCGCAGGCGAGGCCGGCTTGTCGTACCTCATCGTCGAGCTGGGCAACCTGCCCTTGTGGTGGGTGCCACTGCTGACGCCGACGTTCGCGGCCGCGAAGGGCTGGCTTGCGCGCTTCGTGGGCCGGCCGGATACGGCGTCGCTGCTGTCGGCCCGCCGTGACCCGGCGAGCCGCCAGTGACTGGGCTGGCCGAGACCGGCGTCCTCCAGGTCGACGCGCTCGCGGCCTGGGCCACCGCTCTCGGCGCCCTTCTGGCCCTGGTCGCCGTACTCTGGCGCACTGTCCGCCGCCTGCACGCGGCTCTCGACGCCTGGAGCGAGGACTGGCAGGGTGCACCGGCCCGACCCGGTGTTCCCGCCCGGCCGGGCGTGATGGAACGGCTGGCGTCGATCGAGCACGAGTTGCGGCGTAACGGCGGCGGCAGCCTGCGGGACGCGGTCGACCGCGTCGAGGAGGCCGTCAAGGAGCTCCAGGGTTGAACCACTACGCCCCCCGCTCGGCCACGGCCGGGCGGGGGGCGTTTCGTCGTGCCCGGGCTCGGTCAGTACGACGGGCAGATGTGCGTCCGGACCGCGGCCAAGATCTTGGCGGACTTCTCCGGGCCGAACCCCTGCGGGTGACCCGGTGAGATGAAGCGCTTACCGGTGAGCTCCACCAGCTTGGGCTGGTCCGTGGGGTACTGGGCGACGGACGTGCACTGGTCCCGGCCTCTGGACACGGCCTTGTCCGGCTTGTCGTTGACGATCTCGGGGTCGATCGCGGTGAGGGCCGCGATGTACTTCGTCGTCGTGATGGTGTCGGGCTTCGGCGGCAGCCCACGGCCCGGTCGCCGCCGGCGCGGCCGCGGTCGTCCCGGCGGGCGCCGGCGCCTGGGTGGTCGCGGCGGCCTCGGGCGCAGCGGCGGCGGGCGGTGCCGAGTTGGGCTCCGCGGCGGCCGGGGTGGGCGCCTTCGCGTCGGTGGTCGTCGCCGAGCTGGAGCAGGCGGTCAGCCCGGCGGCGAGCAGGGCGGCTGCCGCGACGGCGACGGCGGTGGTACGGGTGCGCATGGTCCCCCCTGGGACGCGTGGGGTGTGGTGAGGGGACCCTACCGGCCTACGGGTAGCCCGGGTGCGCGGACGGTCGAAGTGGGAACGCTACGGTCGGGCCGCAGCTACTGCGTCGGTGTACTGCTCGGTCGTCAGGTCGTCGTCGGTAATGCCCAGCGAGGCGAGCACCGCTCGGACGGTGGCGAGCGCCTGGTCGAGGTCGTCCTCGTTGGCAGCCGTCTCCAGTTCGACGAAGGTGCCGTCGATCTCGGGCACGCGGACGAGGGTGGCGAGGAACTGCCGGCCGCCCTCGTGGAAGGTGTAGTTGCGGCACCGCTTCTCGAAGGCGATCCGAGGGGTGAACCCGAGCCCCCGGACGATCTCGTGTGCGGCCTCGGCATCCTCGACCCGGGTCTCGGCCTCGGGCTTGGAACCGGACGCCTCATCGACACGGGCACCCTTGTAGGTCAACACGGTGCGGGTGTCGTCGGGGCCGTGCACTGTACGGATCCGCAACTCCCGGTCGGTGTCCATGAGCGACCCGTCGGGCGCGTCGTAGTAGGTGTCGCGGTACACCTCGGCGCGGCCGGTACCGTAGCGCTCTTCCAGTGCGCGGAGCACGCCCTCCGGGTCGCGTACGAGTGCCTTGAGCTCGGCTTCGATCGCCATGTCCGTCCCTTCATCAAATGACCTGCTCAGCCTCGGCCACCATGGCCTCGTACTGCCGGCGCCAGCCCCGGTATAGCGGACCGTACGGGGTGGCCAGCACCTTATAGGTTGCCGACTGGTGGCCCTCCCAATCGCGGTCGAATGCGCTGACGTAGACGACGTTGTCGAGTCGGATCGTCCGCCACACCGGAAGCGTCCGGTACCGGTAGACCTCGACCTGGCCGACGGCGGCCAGGTCCCTGAGCTGGGCCTCGGCGAGTAGCACGCCGCTCGCGAGGGACTCCGGGGATTCTCCGATCTCGCGCGCCCGCTGTCTCAGCGCGGACGACTCGGGGTGGAGCAGAAGAACGCGTAGTCGCGGTCGGGTGTTGGCGCCGCGGTCCAGCTGCGGACGTAGCAGGGAGTCGCGCAGTGCGAGGAGGCCGAGGCCTCGGACGGCAAGTACGTCGATCTCCAGGGCCGAGCGGGTCGATCGCTGGATCTCGGCGGCGGCCGCTGCCTGGTCGGAGTACACGCGGACGATCTCCGGGAACGCTGCGAGGTCGAACGCGCTACCCGGGGAACGGGTCTCCCGGCGTGGTGCGAGACCGAGTAGTTGGCGGGCGGGGGACGGCATGTTGAGGCCGTCCGCGATCCGCTCGAAGACGTCAAGGCGGCTGACGGCCCTGCGCCCGTTGATGATCTCGTTCACGCGGCCCTGGGTCATGCCGACCTGGGCGCCGATGCGCGCCTGGCTGGCGCCCCCGTGGTGTTGCACGTAGCGGAACACCGCTCCGATGTTCCGCTCCTGGAGGGCCGTCTCGATCTGGCTGTTCTGCCATGCGGAGTCCGGCAGCTTGATCGGGTCGAACGCGGTACCCATGGCAACCCTGTCCTCACGAATCCATCTCACCGTGAGATTACCGTCCGGGTATGGGCCTGGACTCCCAGTTACCCGAATCTCGTAGAGAACGCTGCGCTGCCGGTCACCGGTGCGCCACGGCATCGAGGAGGGCGAGTGGGCTGGACCGCAGATGAAGACTGGACTGTCAGCGTCGAGGGGTACCTCGACCCGAAGGCGCTGGCGCCGGCGGCGGCTCTGACCGCCGTCTGGCAGGCCGTCCGGGAACTGGACGTCGGGGACCAGCAGTACGCCGCCCTGCGCTGGCTCTTCGGCACCGGGGCCACCGAACAGGTCGAGGCCGCGTTGGACGGCGGCCAGCTGGACTTCCCGGTCGTCCTCCCGGACAGCCGGATCATGATCCGTGTCCGCCGGGGCGACGGCCGGACGGCCAGGCAGCAGCATGCCGAGCGGTACCGGGTGGTGCAGGAGCCCCGGCAGGGACGGAACCCGGGACTCTGGACGGTGGAGGACACCACGACGGGTGAGCCGGTCGGCGAGGACGGCCACGTCCTGCGGTGGGGCATCGCGGCGAGCGCGCAGTCCTGGATCAGCAGACAGCTGGCCCGCGGCGACTACCAGGGGAAGGCCGGCCATGCCGCAGCCTCCTGACCCTGCTGCCCCAGCAGCCGGAGTGTTGCTCAGGCCGAAGGGCCGGTGCGCGACGTGCCAGCGCCTCGCCGAGCAGCACGCCGCCGCCGAGCGTGCCCGCGACGGCAGCGCCTCGACGGACGCGTGCGTCCTCATGCGGCGCCACCAGGCGGACGCCCACCGATGACCGACGACCCCCAGGCCGACTACCGCGCCGCAGCCGACCGGCGCCGGCACGGCCGCCCCGACCCGGCCGCACTCACCCGGGCCTACGCCGTCTCGATCGCCGCCCTGGCGGTGCTCGCCACCCTGCTGATCGCTTCCGCCGTCTACCACTGAGGAATCCCGCATGGCTATCTTCCGCAGGTCCACGCCGCCCCCGAGCGCGGAGGACCGGGCGGCCACCGCCGCCAACTACGCCGAGATGGCACGCGAGAACGCCGAGGACGGCGACGAGGGCGCCGCCAGGAACCGGCGGTACAAGGCCGTCCGGGCCGCGAAGGGCCACCCCGAGTCCGTCCTCGACAAGTCTTTCTTTGAGCCGCCCGGTGGTTCCAGCACCGAGGCTTCAGGCACCGGCGGGGTGCCTGACTGAGCCGATCGTCACGGGGGTCGAGCGCGAGGCTGACCCACCCGTCCAGATGACGGACTGTGACGATCGGGGCCGCCCCTGGGGACTTCCCCGGGGGCGGTTCTGCGTCTGGGCGGCCATGATCATCTGTGCTGCAATGTCAGCACGGGGCATCATCCGGAGACATCGGGCGACATCGAACGGCATCGAAAATGACCGATATGGCCGCGTCTGGCGCGTCACCGCAGGTCACAGTCTCGCAAAATAATAGTTCGAGTCTCCTAAGCTCCACAGTTGTTCCTCCACCGCGTGTGGACGGCGGTCGGCCGCTGACCTGAATTCGGGTCAGCGGCCGATTCGCGTTCTCAGTGCGGTTTGCGCGGGTCCTGCGGCTCGGAGCGGTCCTCGGCGGGTGGGGCGGCCGGGCCGGGGCCGGTGGCGTCCGGCGAGCCGTTCACCGGGGCGTCCGGGCCGGTGTCGGCGGCGCTGTCGCCGCCCGGGGCGGGCGTGGCGGCCGGGCGGGCCAGGGACGGGGGCTCCACCAGCCACTCCGGGTTGCTGCGGTGCCGCCACCACTGCCAGGTGGCGATGCCGGTGCCGATCGCGATCACCCCGGCCACGGCCAGTCCGGTCGCCCAGCCGGCCCGGCGCGACCTGCGGGCGTTGCGGGCCGCCAGGTCGCTGATCTCAGCCGAGGTGACGTTGCCGCGCATGGCGGTCAGCGCGGCGGCGCCGCGGGTCTGGGCCTCGTGGGCGACCGGAACGACGGCGGCGCGGGCCTCCTCGACGGCGTGCACGACCTTGGGGGCGACCGTGCACCGCGCCTGGTCGGCCGCCCGGGAGGCGGTGTGGCGGGCGGCCAGGGCGGCCTCCTGGGTGCGGTGCAGGGCCTTCAGGGCGTTCTGCTGGGCCTCCGGCGGCAGGCTGGCGAAGGCGTGACCGACCTGGGGGGCGATGTGCCGGTCGTACTGGACGCGGACGGCCTGGGCGGCGTGTGTCGCCTGGTGCCGGGCGTTGTCCGCGAGGTTGCCGGCCGTCGCTCGGGCCGAGTCCAAACGGGTCACGAGTCTCTCCTCCTGGTGGCGTCCTTTATGCACATATCCACCTGAATGACGATCATGCATCCGGATTTGTCCGGTGGCATGCCGGAGTGGGCCGTATGCGGGGCGTGCTGGGCCGGTGGGGGGCCGCCGCGCGGGGCGGGGAGGGGCCGGGCGGGCCCGGGGCGGGCGGGGAGTGGTGAATGGGCCGTCCGGCCGCGGGTATGGCCGCAGTAGGCTGGCGGTTCCGGCGGGTCCCCGCCGGGAGCGCGCACGTGTCGTCGCAGCAAGTCGTGGCAGAAGGGGATAGCCGATGCTCCCGGACGAGCCGAGGCCGCCGATCGACCCGACCCCGGGGGCGGGCAGCGGGAGCGGGCTGTCCCGTTGCTACCGGCACCCCGAGCAGGAGACCGGCATCGGCTGCTCGCGCTGCGGCCGCCCGATCTGCCCGCAGTGCATGGTGAACGCCTCGGTGGGCTTCCACTGCCCGGAGTGCGTCAGCGAGGGCGGCCGCCAGGTCCGCCGGGCGACCACCCGCTTCGGCGGGCGCCCGGCCGAGGACGGCGCGCTGGTCACCAAGGCGCTGATCGGCATCAACCTGGTCGTCTTCGTACTGGCCGCCTACGTGGTCACGCCCTGGCTGGCGATCGACCTCGAACTGCGCAGCTTCGCCCCCGACCCGTCCTACCCGTTCGCGAACGGGGTCGCCGAGGGCCCGGACCAGTGGTACCGGCTGCTGACCGCGGTGTTCCTGCACACCGCCCCCTGGCACATCGCCACCAACATGCTGGTGCTCTGGGTGCTGGGCCCGCAGCTGGAGACCGCCCTGGGCCGGGTCCGCTTCCTCGCGCTCTACCTGCTCTCCGGCCTGGCCGGCAGCGCCTTCGCCTTCCTGCTGGCCGGCGACGGGATGCGCTCGCTGGGCGCCTCGGGGGCGGTCTTCGGCCTGCTGGGCGCGACGGTGGTGCTCTACCGCCGGGTCCGGGCTCCGCTCGGGCCGATCATCGCGCTGCTGGTGTTCAACCTGATCGTCACGTTCTCGGTGCAGGGCATCGACTGGCGCGCGCACCTCGGCGGCCTGGTCGCCGGGATGCTGACCGCGGCCGGCCTGATGTACGCCCCGCGGGCCCACCGGGCGGCCGTGCAGGGGCTGACGCTGGCGGGGGTGGCCGCGCTGGTGCTGGTGATGGTCCTCGTCGGGACGGCCGCCTACGGCGGGTGATCCGTCGGCGCCGGACCGCGCACACGGCCGTCCGAGGGCCGCACGGTTGTCCACAGCGTGTGCGGACCTGTGCGCAGGCAGTGCGAACCACCGGAAGCGGACGGCTGTTCTACGCGTGTCCTGCTGTGCGGATCCACCGGGTGAGAGAAGGGCGCGCGGCGGTGTGGAAAGCGCCCCCGGCGCGAGTTATCCACAGGCCCGTGTGACTTTTCCCCAGTGTGGATAACCATGTGGATAAACACGATGAGCGGATAACCGGAAGCGGTCCCGCGGTGGCTGCCCGCCGTCCGGGCGCACCACGACGCCGCCCCTGGACGAACCGTCCGGGGCGGCGGTGGAGGAGCTCAGGGCAGCAGCCCCGGCGTCACTTCCACTGGGTGGAGACGCCGAAACCCGCCGCGATGAAGCCGAAGCCCACCAGGATGTTCCAGTTCCGCCAGCTCTCCACCGGCCAGCTGCCGCTGGTCACGTAGTAGGTGACGATCCAGACCAGGCCGATCAGGAACAGCGCCAGCATCAAGGGGGCAACCCAACCGCGGCCCGAACTGATCTTCACCGTGGCCGTGGTCGGCGGGGTGTAGTCGGGCTTCTTGCGGAGTCGAGACTTCGGCACGAGGAGCTCTCCTGTCGATGCGCTGTGACCGCGCAGGGGTTCACGGTGGTGTGGCGGCGTCCGTTAGCGTAGTGGTTCGGCGGGTCCGAAGGAGATAAGGGTACGGTGCCTAATTTGTCGATTCCCCCTCGGCCTGCTCCCATCCGCGACTCCGGCACCCGAATTGTCGGACGTGCCCTGACCTGCGCCGTCTTCGCGCTCGCCGGACTGCTCTTCTACATCAGCGCGCAGACCGCGCGCGGCACCGACCTGCGCACCGACAACTCGCTGCTCAGCCTCTCCGACGTGATAAGGCAGCGCAGCGCGCAGAACCAGCAGTCCCAGGCCCAGCTCGCCGACCTCCAGGAGCGGGCCCAGCGGCTCACCGACCAGCAGGGCAGCCCGGCCGACGCCGCGCAGCTCACGGCCCTGGAGCAGGCCGCCGCCCTGGACCCGCTCCAGGGGCCCGGCCTGACCGTCACCCTCAACGACGCCCCGCCGAACGCGACCGCGCGCATCCCCGGGGTGCGCGAGCCGGACGTCAACGACCTGGTCATCCACCAGCAGGACATCCAGGCCGTGGTCAACGCGCTCTGGCGCGGCGGCGCCGAGGGCGTGCAGGTGATGGACCAGCGGCTGATCTCCACCAGCGCCGTCCGCTGCGTCGGCAACACCCTGCTGCTCCAGGGCCGGGTCTACTCGCCGCCGTACGTGGTCAAGGCGGTCGGCCGGACCGACGCGCTGCGCGCCTCGGTGGAGTCCGACCAGACGATCCGCAACTACCTGCAGTACGTACAGGCGTACGGACTGGGCTGGAAGGTGCAGGAGAGCGGTGACCTCGCACTGCCCGGCTACTCGGGAACGGCGGACCTGCGCGCGGCGACCGGCCAGCAGTAGAGGGGCGGGACGGGCCTGGCCGCCACGGGACGGGGTCTAGTCTTGACCCCAGTCCGCTACGACGAGGGAGCACCATGTACGGCTGGATCTGGCGACACCTGCCGGGGAACACCCTGGTCAAGGCCGTGATCTCGGTGCTCCTCGTGCTGGGGACCGTCTACCTCCTCTTCACCTACGTCTTCCCCTGGGCGGAACCGCTGCTCCCCTTCGGCGACGTCACAGTGGACGGAGAAGGCGACGGCGCCGTCGGCTGACCCGGCGGCACCGCTCCCCGCCCCAGTCCCCGCACCCCCCGGAGAACGCGCCCCCATGACCTCCCGGCCGACCCCGCCCCGCATCCTGGTCGTCGACAACTACGACAGCTTCGTCTTCAACCTGGTCCAGTACCTCTACCAGCTCGGCGCCACCTGCGAGGTGGTCCGCAACGACGAGGTGACCGTCGAGCACGCGGTGCTCCGCGACGGCGACCGGGGCTTCGACGGGGTGCTGCTCTCCCCCGGCCCCGGCGCGCCCGAGGAGGCCGGGGTCTGCATCGAGATGGTGCACCACTGCGCCCGGGCCGGACTGCCGGTGTTCGGCGTCTGCCTGGGCCTGCAGTCGATCGCGGTGGCCTACGGCGCCGTGGTCGGCCGGGCACCCGAGCTGCTGCACGGCAAGACCTCGCCGGTCGAGCACGAGGACGGCGGCGTGTTCGCCGGCCTGCCCTCGCCGCTCACCGCGACCCGCTACCACTCGCTGGCGGTCGACCCCGCGACCGTGCCGGACGAGCTGGTGGTCACCGCGCGCACCGCGAGCGGTGTGGTCATGGGGCTGCGCCACCGCGACCTCGCGGTGGAGGGCGTGCAGTTCCACCCGGAGTCGGTGCTCACCGAGGGCGGCCACCGGATGCTCGCCAACTGGCTGGCCGAGTGCGGCGACGCCGCGGCCGTCGACCGGTCGGCCGGGCTCGCCCCGGTGATCGGCCGGGGCTGAGGGGCGTGACCGCGGTGCGTCCGGAGGGGCGCCACCAGCCGGAGGCGGACCCGCAGGGCGGCGGCGCGCACCAGGGCGGCGGGCCGTACCGGCAGCAGTACCCCCAGGGCGCGTACGCGCAGGCGCCGGACCAGTACCAGCCGGACCAGTACCAGCAGGGCCAGTACCAGCAGGGCCACCAGCGGGGACAGTACGCCCAGGGCCAGTACCCGGCCGGGCCGTACCAGCAGGACGCCCACCGGCAGGACGGGTACGGCGGGCAGCAGTACCCGCCGGGGCCGTACCAGCAGGGCCAGTACCAGGGCTACGACCCGTACCAGGAGCAGCAGCTGCGGCGGGGCGGCCACATCCCCGCCCAGCCGGGCCCGGACCAGGGCGGCTGGGCGGCCCAGAACGGCGCCGAGGACGGCTGGTCCGTCTACGAGCAGGCCGCGCCCCCGGTGGCGCCCCAGCGGGCGGAGGAGACGCTCCGCCTGCACCTGGAGAGCCCGGAGGCGCCCGGGACGCCGCAGGCGGTGCTGGCCGCCGCCGAGACGGTCACCATGGACGTGGTGGACGCCGGGGCCGGCGAGTCCGGCCCGCCGGCGCCCGGCGGGCGGGCCGAGCGCCGGAAGGCCGCGCAGGGGCGCGGACGGCGCCGCGCGGGCGGCCGGACCGCCGCCGCGGAGCGGCCCCGGCCGAAGGAGTCGGTGGCGGTGGTCTTCGCCCGCTTCCTCGGCGAGCTGTGCATCACCCTCGGCCTGGTGATGCTGCTCTTCGTCTCGTACCAGCTCTGGTGGACCAATGTGCAGGCCGACGCGGCCGCCGACGGGGCCCGCAGCCAGCTGGAGGAGCAGTTCGACGCGGCCGTCCCGGCCCCGGCGGCGGGACAGCCGGCGCCGGACCCGGCCAAACCGGAGACCTTCGAGCCCGGCAAGGGCTTCGCGATCATCCACATGCCGAAGCTCGGCCAGAAGTTCCCGATCGCCGAGGGCACCGCCAAGGGGTCGGTGCTCGACAAGGGCCTGGTGGGGCACTACACCGGGACCGGGATGCCGGCCGACAAGGCGGGCAACTTCGCGCTGGCCGCGCACCGCAACACCCACGGCGAGCCGTTCCGGCGGATCAACCAGCTCGGCAAGGGCGACAAGATCGTGGTGGAGACCGCGAGCGCGTTCTACACCTACGAGGTCACCGGCGGCATCCCGGAGACCCCGCCGTCCAATGTGAGCGTGATCAAGCCGGTGCCGAACGGCGCCGGGTACAGCGGCGCGGGCCGGTACATCACGCTGACCACGTGCACGCCGGAGTTCAGTTCGAAGTACCGGCTGATCGTCTTTGGCAAGATGATCGAGGAACGGCCGCGCAGCCAGGGCAAGCCGGCCGCCCTCACGGGAGGCTGACCGCGAGCGGGCGAGTAGCAAGGGGAGAGACGTGACGCAGGAGACCGAAGCGGTGGCCGAGGAGGCCTTCCCGTCCGGGCCGCCGTCCGGTCCGCAGCCCGTCGGCGGTCGCGCGCCGCGGCGCGGGCGCGGACGGGCGCTGGCCGTGCTGGGGGTCTTCGGCGAGCTGCTGATCACCGTCGGACTGGTGCTCGGCCTGTTCGTCACCTACTCGCTCTGGTGGACCGACGTGCTGGCGGACCGCTCCGCCGCCGCGGCCTCCGACCAGCTGCGCGACTCCTGGGCGGCCGGCGGCCCGGCCGGCCTCCCGCCCGGCTCCGCGGCGACCCCGGGCACTCCGGCCGCCACCGACGGACCGGCCGTCCTGGCCGACCCGAACGCTCCCGACGCCGCCGGCGGCGCGGCCGCCGGCAACGGCCCGGCGGGCGGTGCGGGCGGTTCCGGGGCGTCCGCCGCGACGGGCACGGGGATCGGCTTCCTGCACGTCCCGGCGATGGGCCGGGGCTACCAGGTGCTGATCCGGATGGGCACCGACGCGGACACCCTGGCCGACGGCGTCGCCGGGGTCTACGAGCAGCCGTACCGCGCGGCGATGCCCTGGGACGCCTCCGGCAACTTCGCGCTGGCCGCCCACCGGGACGGGCACGGGGCGAAGTTCCACGACCTGGACGCCCTGCGCAAGGGCGACCCGATCGTCGTCGAGACCCGGGACAAGTGGTACGTCTACCGGGTCGACAACACCCTGGCGGAGACCTCCAAGTACGACACCGGCATCGTCGCCCCGGTGCCGAAGGGCTCCGGCTACACCGAGCCCGGCCGGTACATCACCCTGACCACCTGCACCCCGGTCTACACCTCGCGCTACCGGATGGCGGTCTGGGGGAGCCTGGTGCGGGTGGACGACATGGACGCCCGGCGCACCCCGCCCGCCGAGCTGAAGCGCGGCTGAGACCCGCCGCTCCGGCCCCGCCCGGGAACGCTGCCGGAACGCCCGAGGGCCCGTCGACAC
>NZ_JBHVER010000025.1:0-57085 GCF_042802195.1 Kitasatospora sp. NPDC057500
GCGTACGGCTGCTGCCGTACGCCCTGCGGCCGCCCGGGCGGGCCGTGCCGGACCCGGGGCGGACCAGGCCGCCGGGCGGGGGCACGGCGCGGTGCCGGGACGGGCCCGCACGCCCGTCGACCGGCGGCTCGCGGGGGCCGCGTGGGCCGCGGATCACTCCGCCGCGCGGTACTCCTCCAGCAGGCGGCGGCCGACGATCATCTTCTGGATCTCCGCAGTACCTTCACCGATCAGCAGCATCGGGGCCTCCCGGTAGAGCCGCTCGATCTCGTACTCCTTGGAGAAGCCGTAGCCGCCGTGGATCCGGAAGGAGTCCTCGACGACCTCCTTGCAGTACTCGGAGGCGAGGTACTTGGCCATGCCCGCTTCGAGGTCGTTGCGCTCGCCGCCGTCCTTCTTGCGGGCGGCCATCACCATCATCTGGTGGGCGGCCTCGACCTTGGTGGCCATCTCGGCGAGCTTGAACTGGATGGCCTGGTGCTCGGCGATCCGCTTGCCGAAGGTGGTGCGCTGCTGGGCGTAGGCGATGCCCAGCTCGAAGGCGCGCCGGGCGACGCCGCAGCCGCGCGCGGCCACGTTGACCCGGCCGACCTCGACGCCGTCCATCATCTGGTAGAAGCCGCGGCCGGGGACGCCGCCGAGGATCCGGTCGGCCGGGACGCGGACGTCCTGGAGGACCAGCTCGGTCGTGTCGACGCCCTTGTAGCCCATCTTCTCGATCTTGCCGGGCACGGTGAGGCCCGGGACGGCCGGGTTCGGCCCGAAGCCCGGCGTCTTCTCGATCAGGAAGGCGGTCATGTTCTTGTAGGGGGTGGAGCCGCCCTCGTCGGTCTTGCACAGCACCGCGACCAGGGTGGAGGTGCCGCCGTTGGTCAGCCACATCTTCTGGCCGTTGAGGACGTAGGACTCCCCGTCCTTCACGCCCTTGGTGCTGATCGCGGCGACGTCCGAGCCCAGGCCCGGCTCGGACATCGAGAAGGCGCCGCGGATCTCGCCGGCGGCCATCCTCGGCAGGAAGTACTCCTTCTGCTCCGGGGTGCCGTGGGCGTTGATCATGTGCGCCACGATGAAGTGGGTGTTGACGATGCCGGAGACGGACATCCAGCCGCGGGCGATCTCCTCCACCACCAGGGCGTAGGTGAGCAGCGACTCGCCGAGGCCGCCGTACTCCTCGGGGATGGTCAGGCCGAAGAGGCCGAGCTGCTTCATGCCCTCGACGATCGCGGCCGGGTACTCGTCCTTGTGCTCCAGCTCGGTCGCGACCGGGATGATCTCCTTGTCGACGAACTCGCGCACGGTGGCGAGGATGTCCCGCTGGATCTCGGTGAGGCCGTCGGTCTGTGCGAGGCGTCCCATCGTGCGGCTCCTGTCATGCCTGAGGGAAAGAGGAGTGGGGTGGACGGGGGCTCCGCGGGCGTGGCTTCCGCGGAGCCCCCGTGGACCGGGCCGGGGCGCGGCCGATGACGGCGGCCGGCCCCGTCCGGGGCTCTGGGGGAGGAGCGGGGCTCAGCCGAGCGGGGTCGGGCGGCCGGGCTGCTCGCCGCCGCGCGCCTCGGTGTACGTCGCGGTCGGCACCATCACCTTGCGGCGGAAGATGCAGACGACCGTGCCGTCCTGCTTGTAGCCCTTGGTCTCGACGTACACGATGCCGCGGTCGTCCTTGGACTTGGAGGGCCACTTGTCGAGCACGGTGGTCTCGCCGTAGACCGTGTCGCCGTGGAAGGTCGGCGCGACGTGCCGCAGCGACTCGATCTCCAGGTTGGCGATCGCCTTGCCGGAGACGTCCGGGACGGACATGCCGAGCAGCAGCGAGTAGACGTAGTTGCCCACCACCACGTTCCTGCCGAAGTCGGTGGTCCGCTCGGCGTAGTTGGTGTCCAGGTGGAGCGGGTGGTGGTTCATGGTGAGGAGGCAGAAGAGGTGGTCGTCGTACTCGGTGACCGTCTTGCCGGGCCAGTGCTTGTAGACCGCGCCGACCTCGAACTCCTCGTAGGTGCGTCCGAACTGCATGTCTCAGTGGCTCCTTGGGTCGGCGGTTCTCAGGCCTGCGGGGGCTCGAACTTGGACGTGCGCTGCAGGCCGGCGGCGCGGCCCTTGCCGGAGACGACCAGCGCCATCTTGCGGCTGGCCTCGTCGATCATCTCGTCGCCGAGCATCGCCGAGCCCTTGAAGCCGCCGGCCTCGGAGGTGCACCAGTCGTAGGCGTCGAGGATCAGCTCGGCGTGGTCGTAGTCCTCCTGCGAGGGCGAGAAGATCTCGTTGGCAGCGGCGACCTGGTCCGGGTGCAGCACCCACTTGCCGTCGAAGCCCAGCGCGGCGGCGCGGCTGGCCACCTCGCGGTAGCCCTCCTGGTTGCGGATCTGGAGGTAGGGGCCGTCGATCGCCTGGAGGTCGTGGGCGCGGGCGGCCATCAGGATGCGCATCAGGATGTAGTGGTAGGCGTCGGCCGGGTAGCCGGGCGGCTGCTCGCCGACGACCAGGGACTTCATGTTGATCGAGGCCATGAAGTCGGCCGGGCCGAAGATGATGGTCTCCAGGCGGGGCGAGGCCTGGGCGATGGCGTCGACGTTGATGAGGCCCTTGGCGTTCTCGATCTGCGCCTCGATGCCGATCCGGCCGACCTCGAAGCCCATGGTCTTCTCGATCTGGGTGAGCAGCAGGTCGAGTGCCTTGACCTGCTCGGCGTCCTGGACCTTGGGCAGCATGATGCAGTCGAGGTTCGGGCCCGCGCCCTCGACCACGGTGATCACGTCGCGGTAGGTCCAGTGGGTGGTCCAGTCGTTGACCCGCACGACGCGGGTCTTGCCGCCCCAGTCGCCGTTGTTCAGCGCGTCGACGATGGTGTGCCGGGCGCTCTCCTTGACCAGCGGGGCGCAGGCGTCCTCCAGGTCGAGGAAGACCTGGTCGGCGGGCAGGCCCTGGGCCTTCTCCAGGAAGCGCGGGTTGCTGCCGGGTACGGCGAGGCAGGAGCGGCGCGGGCGCAGGCGGTTCGTCGTCATCAGAGGGGTGGTCCTTCCGGGGTCAGCTGGTCGTGGCGGCCGGGGCGGGCGTCCAGGGCTGGAGCCTGTGGGCCAGCCGGATCTCGTCCACGATCCGGCCGATGATGGTGGTGATGCCGAAGTCCTTCGGGGTGAACACGGCGGCGACGCCGGCGGCCTTGAGGGCCTCGCCGTCCGCTGCCGGGATGATGCCACCCACGATCACCGGGACATCCTCCACCCCGGCCCGGCGCAGCCGGTGCAGCACGTCCGGGACCAGCTCGCAGTGGGCGCCGGAGAGGATCGACAGGCCGACGCAGTGGACGTCCTCGGCGACGGCGGCCGAGACGATCTGCTCGGGGGTGAGCCGGATGCCCTGGTAGACCACCTCGAACCCGGCGTCGCGGGCCCTCACGGCGATCTGCTCGGCGCCGTTGGAGTGCCCGTCCAGTCCGGGCTTGCCGACCAGCAGGCGCAGCTTGCCGGCGCCCAGCTCGGCGGCGGTCGCGGCGACGGCCTCGCGGACCGCGGCCAGCTCGCCGCCCGGTTCGGCGGCGACCGCGACCGGGGCGCCGCCGACGCCGGTGGGCGCGCGGTACTCGCCGAACACCTCGCGCAGCGCGAAGGCCCACTCGCCGGTGGTGACCCCGGCCCGGGCGCAGGCCAGGGTGGCCGGCACCAGGTTCCGGTCGGTCGCGGCGACGGCCTTGAGCTCCTCCAGGGCGGTCAGCACGGCGGCCTCGTCGCGCTGTCCGCGCCAGGCCTCCAGGGCGGACAGCACGGACTGCTCGGAGGCCGGGTCGACGACCATGATCGCGGTGTCGAGGTCGGCCGTCAGCGGGCTCTCCTCGGTGGTGTCGAAGCAGTTCACCCCGACGATCCGGTCCTCGCCGGACTCGATCCGGGCCCGGCGGGCGGCGTGCGAGGCGACCAGGTTGGACTTGAGGTAGCCGGACTCGACGGCCGGGATGACCCCGCCCATCCCCAGCACCTTGGCGATCTCCGCCTCGGCGCCGACCAGCAGTTCGGCGGTCTTGGCCTCGACGACCTCGGAGCCGTTGAAGAGGTCCCCGTACTCCAGCAGGTCGGACTCGTAGGCGAGCACCTGCTGGATCCGCAGCGACCACTGCTGGTCCCAGGGGCGGGGCAGGCCGAGCGCCTCGTTCCAGGCGGGCAGCTGGACGGCGCGGGCGCGGGCGTCCTTGGAGAGGGTGACGGCGAGCATCTCCAGCACGATCCGCTGGACGTTGTTCTCCGGCTGCGCCTCGGTCAGGCCGAGCGAGTTGACCTGGACGCCGTAGCGGAACCGGCGCTGCCGGGGGTCCTCGACGCCGTACCGCTCGCGGGTGACCTTCTCCCAGAGCCGGCCGAAGGCCCGCATCTTGCACATCTCCTCGACGAACCGCACGCCGGCGTTGACGAAGAAGGAGATCCGGGCGACGACCTCGCCCATCCGCTCGGCCGGCACCTGGCCGGAGTCGCGGACGGCGTCCAGCACCTCGATCGCCGTGCACATCGCGTAGGCGATCTCCTGGACCGGGGTGGCCCCGGCCTCCTGGAGGTGGTAGCTGCAGATGTTGATCGGGTTCCACTTCGGGATGTTCCCGACCGTGTAGGCGATCATGTCGGTGATCAGGCGCACCGAGGGGCCGGGCGGGAAGACGTGCGTCCCGCGCGACAGGTACTCCTTGACGATGTCGTTCTGGGTGGTGCCGGTGAGCCGGGCGATGTCGGCGCCCTGCTCCTCGGCGACCACCTGGTAGAGCGCCAGCAGCCACATCGCGGTGGCGTTGATGGTCATCGAGGTGTTGGTCTGTTCGAGCGGGATGCCGTCGAACAGGGTCCGCATGTCGCCGACGTGGCCGACCGGCACGCCGACCCGGCCGACCTCGCCGCGGGCGAGGACGTGGTCGGAGTCGTAGCCGGTCTGGGTCGGCAGGTCGAACGCCACCGAGAGGCCGGTCTGGCCCTTGGCCAGGTTCCGCCGGTAGAGGGCGTTGGAGTCCTCGGCGGTGGAGTGCCCGGCGTAGGTGCGCATCAGCCAGGGGCGGTCGCGCTTCTGCTCGCTCATCGGATCGTCCTCAGATGCCGTGGCTGGACTGGACGTTCCGCTCGCCGAGCTCGCGGAAGAGGTTGATCGCCGGCAGGTGCCTGGCGCGCAGTTCGGCGTCGCGCACGCCCAGGCCCTCCTCGGGGGCCAGGCAGAGCACGCCGACCTTGCCCTGGTGCTTGTTGTGGTGCACGTCCAGCGCGGCCTGGCCGGTCTGCTCCAGCGGGTACACCTTGGAGACGGTCGGGTGGATCTTCCCCTTGGCCACCAGGCGGTTGGCCTCCCAGGCCTCGCGGTAGTTGGCGAAGTGCGAGCCGACGATCCGCTTGAGCGACATCCAGAGGTACCGGTTGTCGTACTGGTGCATGAAGCCGGAGGTGGAGGCGCAGGTGACGATGGTGCCGCCCTTGCGGGTGACGTAGACGCTCGCGCCGAAGGTCTCGCGGCCGGGGTGCTCGAAGACGATGTCGACGTCCTCGCCGCCGGTCAGCTCGCGGATCCGTCCGCCGAGCCGCTTCCACTCGCGCTGGTCCTGGGTCTGCTCGTCCTTCCAGAACCGGTAGCCCTCGGCGGAGCGGTCGATGATCGCCTCGGCGCCCATCGCCCGGCAGATCTCGGCCTTCTGCGGGCTGGAGACGACGCAGATCGGGGTGGCGCCGCCGGCCAGCGCGTACTGGGTGGCGTAGGAGCCGAGGCCGCCGCTGGCGCCCCAGATCAGCACGTTGTCGCCCTGCTTCATGCCGGCGCCGTTCTGCGAGACCAGCTGGCGGTAGGCGGTGGAGTTGACCAGGCCGGGGGAGGCGGCCTCCTCCCAGGTCAGGTGGGCGGGCTTGGGCATCAGCTGGTTGGTCTTCACCAGGGCCAGCTGGGCCAGGCCGCCGAAGTTGGTCTCGAAGCCCCAGATCCGCTGCTCCGGGTCCATCATCGTGTCGTTGTGGCCGTCGGAGGACTCCAGTTCGACGGAGAGGCAGTGCGCGACCACCTCGTCGCCCGGCTTCCAGGCGTTGACCCCGGCACCGGTGCGCAGCACCACGCCGGCGAGGTCGGAGCCGACCACGTGGTACGGCAGGTCGTGGCGCCTGGTGAGCGGGGAGAGCCGGCCGTAGCGCTCCAGGAAGCCGAAGGTGGAGACCGGCTCGAAGATCGAGCTCCACACGGTGTTGTAGTTGACTGCGCTCGCCATGACGGCGACCAGGGCCTCGCCCGGGCCCAGTTCGGGCAGCGGGACCTCGTCGAGGTGGAGGGACTTGCGGGGGTCCTTGTCGCGGCTGTCGAGGCCGGCGAACATCTGCTCCTCGTCCTTGTGGAGCGTCACCGCCCGGTAGGACTCCGGCAGCTTCACGGCGGCGAAGTCCGCCGAGGTGCTGTCGGGGCTGAGGATCGCGTCGAGGATTTCCTTCATGGCTGCCTCCGAAGGCGTACCTGTGTGAGGGCACAGGGCGTCTGGGGGAGCCGGGAGCGGACACCGGCTTCGCTGAACGGGGTGGTGGGTGGTGGCTGGTGGGCCTGGCACTGCGGTGGGTCGCTCCCGGGGTCGGGGAACGCCGGTACGACGGCGCGCCGAGGTGGGGAGCCGCGGCGCCGCGACTGGTGGGTAACAAGTTAGTGGCACCCTGTGCCACTCGTAAAGACGCGGCGTGCCAGTAATTCCGGCCGGTCGCCACCCCTACCGCGGAGCCCGCCGGGGGCAGCGGAAGGGCCCGTGCCGGCAATCCGGCACGGGCCCCTGGAACTGCTGTGACCTGCGAAAAAGCCTGTAATCAGGCCTGCTTGGCGCCCTCCAGGGCGGCTCTTACGGCCTCCACCACGACGTCTAGCGGAGCGTCCGTCCGGGCGACTGTGATGAGCACCTCACCTCCGGGACTGGCACTCAGTGCGCCGGCCGTCGCAGCCTCCGCCTCCGTCGCACTGGCACCGGGTGCCACCAGCGCACCACGCCGGCGCGCCCCCGGCTCGCTGGACGCCCAGAAGGTCCGCCGGATCACCTCGAAGGAGTGGTCCAGCTGCGCCTCGACGTCGCCGCGCCCGCCCGCCCGCAGCCAGCGCCGCAGCACGTGGTTGTGGGCCGCGACCACGGCCGCCGCCGACACCTCGGCCAGCATCGAGTCGTCCTCGCCGCCGCGCTGCCAGCCCGAGGGGATCTCCCCGGCGGTGTCGAACCGGCCCAGCAGGTAGCGGGTGAACAGCCGCTCGTAGCGGGCCACCACCGCGATCTCCCGCTCGCGCAGCGCCGGCACCTGACGGATCAGCTGGTACCGGGCCACCGAGACCCCGGGCGTGGAGGCGTACATCCGCAGCACCTCCTTGATGCCCCGGCAGACCACGTCCAGCGGGTGCTCCTCGGGCTCGGCGCTGGCCAGCAGGTCGGCCACCCGGACCAGGGTGTCGTCGTGGTCCGGGAAGATCGCCTCCTCCTTGGAGCGGAAGTACCGGAAGAAGGTCCGCCGGGCCACCCCGGCCGCCGCCGCGATCTGGTCGACGGTGGTCTCCTCGTAGCCCTGCGAGGCGAACAGCTCCATGGCCGCGGTGGCCAGGTCCTGGCGCATCTGCTGGCGCTGCGCCGCCGCCCGGCGGCCGCCCGGGCCCCCGTCCTGGCCGTTCCCGGCCGGCCGGCCGTCCCGCGCCGGGGCGGATTGCTGCGGGGAGACTGACTGAACCCGATCCATGCCCGGAACGCTACACGCCCCCGGCGCCGCGCCCGCGGGCCTTGCCCGGCGCACCGGGGGGAGCGGGCCGCCGGCCGCGGGCCCCGGCCGGTGCGCCGGGACCGCGCCGAGCCCCCGGCCGGCCCGCTCGGGGCCCAGCGGCGGCCGGCCGGGCTGTCCCCCCGGGGACGGCGGGGCGGTCATCGGCGCGCGTGGTCGCGGAAGCCGCGGCCGGTCTTGCGGCCCAGGCAGCCGGCCGCCACCAGGTGCTCCAGCAGCGGCGCCGCCGCCAGGCCCGGCTCGCGGAACTCCTGGTGCAGCACCTGCTCGATGGTCAGCGAGACGTCCAGACCGACCACGTCCAGCAGTTCGAAGGGGCCCATCGGGTACCCGCAGCCGAGCTTCATCGCGGTGTCGATGTCGTCCACCGTCGCGTAGTGCTCCTGGAGCATCCGCACCGCGTCGTTCAGGTAGGGGAAGAGCAGCGCGTTGACGATGAACCCGGCCCGGTCCCCGCACTCCACCGGGTGCTTGCGGACCTTCGCGCACAGCTCCAGCACGGTCGCGGTGACGTCCGGCGCGGTCAGCACCGTCGAGACCACCTCGACCAGCCGCATCGCCGGCGCCGGGTTGAAGAAGTGCATGCCGATGACGTCCTGCGGCCGCGAGGTCGCCGAGGCGCAGCTGATCACCGGCAGCGAGGAGGTGGTGGTGGCCAGCACCGCGCCCGGCCGGACGATCCGGTCCAGGGCGGCGAACAGCTCGCGCTTGACCGCGAGGTCCTCGGCCACCGCCTCCACCACCAGGTCCACCCCGGCCAGCTCCGCGTACCGCCCGACCGGCGTGACCAGGCCCAGCGCGGCGTCCCGCTGCTCCCCGGTCAGCCGGCCCCTGGCCACCGAGCGCTCCAGCGACTTCGCCAGCTGCGCCTTGGCCCGCTCCGCCTTCTCCTGGCTGCGGGCCGCCAGCAGCACCGGGTAGCCGGCCTTGGCGAACACCTCGACGATGCCGGTGGCCATGGTGCCCGAGCCGCAGACGCCGACGGTGCGCACCTCCCGGCCGGCGGCCTTCGGCAGGGTCGGGCCGGCGGCCGCGTCGACCGCCTTCGAGGAGCCGGGCGCCTCGTAGGTGTAGAAGCCCCGGCCGCTCTTGCGGCCCAGCAGCCCGGCCGCGACCAACTGGCCGAGGATCGGCGCCGGCGCGTGCAGCCGGTCCTTCGACTGCTCGTACATCGCCTCCAGGACGGTGCGGGCGGTGTCCACGCCGATCAGGTCGAGCAGCGCCAGCGGGCCCATCGGCAGGCCGCAGCCGAGCCGCATCGCGGCGTCGATGTCCTCCCGGGTGGCGTACTTGGACTCGTACATCGCGGCGGCCTGGTTGAGGTAGGCGAAGAGCAGGCCGTTGACCACGAAGCCGGCCCGGTCGCCGGCCGCCACCGGCTCCTTGCCGAGGTCCCGGGCGAAGGCCGCGGCGTCCTCGGCCGCCTGCGGGGCGGTGAGCACGGTGCGCACCACCTCGACCAGCTTCATGCTGTGCACGGGGTTGAAGAAGTGCAGGCCCAGCACCCGGTCCGGGCGGGCGGTGGCGGCGGCGATCCGGGTCACCGACAGCGCGGTGGTACCGGTGGCCAGCACCGTCGAGGCCGGGCAGATCCGGTCCAGCTCGGCGAAGACCTCCCGCTTCAGCTCCAGCCGCTCGGGGACCTCCTCGATCACCAGGTCCGCCCCGGCGGCGGCGTCCAGCGCGTGGCCGACGGCGATCCGGGCGAGCAGCCCGGTCCGCTCCTCGGCGGTCAGCCGTTCACGGGCCACCGCGTGCGCGGTCGCCTCCCGGATCCGGGCCAGTGCCCGGGCGGCGGAGGCCTCGTCGGCCTCGATGCCGATCACCCGGCGGCCGCTGCGGGCGACCGCGACCGCGACGCCGGCGCCCATCGTGCCGAGGCCGACCACGGCCACCGTGGGGAAGGGACGCTCCATCAGTCCTGACTCCTTGTCATGGAAGGCCCGCGCGCGCTCCGGAGGGCGCGCCCCCGGAGGAGGGTCCGCGCGCGGGGGCGGGGGATGACGGTTGCGGCCACCGCGCAGCCGCCGGTCCGCTCCGGCGGTGCTGCGGGTGTGCCGTGGTACTCGGGCGCGGCACGGAAGGCGGCGCCGAACACGGAGGAGGAGAAGCCCCGGTGGTGGCCGCGGTCCGCGGCACCGGCCGGTGGAAGGGGGACGCCGCCACGCGCCGCCCGCTCCGCGCGAGTCCCGCACGGCGGACGGCGCCCCCGTCGGTGCGGCTCCCGAAGCCCGACGGTGGTGCGTGCGGACACTGTAGCGAAGCTACTCGCCGGTAGGAAGGGGGTGGGGCGCTGATTCTCCACTGCTCACCGGCGCGCGATCACCCCCACGGGTGAGGGCGGTGGACGGACGTCCGTTCGGACCACCCGATAGGGGAGTTACGCGTGCCCGCGCCGCTGGGCAGCATGGGGACATGACCAGTGGAGCCGTTGCCACGGACCGTCCCGAGCCCGCCGCCCCCGGGGCGGCCGGGCACGCCGACGACGGCGCCGTGCCGTCGCCCCGGGCCGACCGGGCCGAGCGCGGGGAGCGCGCCCAGGCGGCGGTGGAGCGGCTGCGCGCCGCCGGGGTCGAGGCGGTCGCCGTCACCTGGGTGGACAACGCCGGCATCGCCCGGGTCAAGGCGGTGCCGCTCGGCGGCCTGGTGCACGCCGCCCAGTGGGGCGTCGGCGCGGCCCCCTGCTTCGACGTCTTCCTCGCCGACGACACCATCGTCACCAGCCCGCTGATCGGCGGCCCCACCGGGGACCTGCGGCTCTACCCCGACGTCGAGCGGATCGTCCCGCTCGCCGCCCAGCCGGGCTGGGCCTGGGCACCGGGGGACCGCTACACCCAGGGCGGCGCCCCGCACCCGGGCTGCCAGCGGCTGTTCGCCCGCCGGACGGTCGCGGCCGCCGCCGAACGCGGGCTGACCCTGAAGGCCGGCATCGAGATCGAATGGGTGGCCGCGCTGGCCGGCCCGCCGCACGAGGAGCCCCGCTACCCGACGGCCGGCCCGGCCTACGGCATGCAGCGGCTCACCGAGCTCTCCGACTACCTGCGCGACGTGCTCCGCGCCCTCGGCGAGCAGGGCCTGACCGTGCTCCAGATCCACCCCGAGTACGCGGCCGGCCAGTTCGAGGTCTCGGTCGCCCCCGAGGGCCCGGTCGAGGCCGCCGACACCTCGGTGCTGGTCCGGCACACCGTCCGCGCCGTCTCCGCCCGGCACGGCCTGCGGGTCTCCTTCGCCCCGGCGGTCGAGGCCGGCGGGGTCGGCAACGGCGGCCACCTCCACCTCAGCCTCTGGCGGGACGGGCACAACCTCACCCACGGCGGACCGGGCCCGCACGGCCTCACCGCCGAGGCCGAGGGCTTCCTCGCCGGGGTGCTCGGCGAACTGCCCGCGCTGCTGGTGCTCGGCTGCTCCAGCCCGGCCGGCTACCTGCGGCTGGTCCCCTCGCACTGGGCCGGCGCCTACCAGTGCTGGGGCCTGGAGAACCGGGAGGCCGCGCTGCGCCTGGTCACCGGCTCCTCCGGCGAGCGCGCCTCGGCCGCCAACGCCGAGATCAAGTGCTTCGACGCCACCGCCAACCCCTACCTCGCGGTCGGCGGGGTGCTCGCGGCCGGCCTCGCCGGGCTGGACCAGCGGCTGGCACTGCCGCCCGAGGTCACCGGCGACCCGGCGCAGGCCGGGCCCGGCGCCGTCCCCCGGCTGCCGGCCGGCCCGGACGAGGCGCTCACCGCGTACCGCCGCTCCGCCCTGCTGCGCGAGGCGCTCGGCGAGCCGCTGTACGGTGCCGTGCTCGCCGTCCGGGAGGCCGAGCGCGAGCAGTACGCCGACGCGACCCCCGAGGAGCTGGCCGCCGCCACCCGCTGGCGGTACTGACCCGCCGCACCTCCCCGCGGCGCTCGACCGCCGCTGCCGCGGCGTGCTGACGGCCGAACCCGCCGCCGAGGCCCTCGCCGATCACGCCTGCGCCGCCGACCACGTCCGCACCGTCGACCACGTCCTCGCGGACCACGCCCTCTCCAGCCGCACTGCGGCGGGCAACGCCCGCCGACTGTACGCGCTCTGACCGTCCGCCGCCCGGGCTTGGCGGTGATCCGCCACTGGCCGCTTCCGGCCGCCCGGACGCCTGTTCCGGCGTCACCCGCGCTGACTAGGGTGTGGCTCCCGGTGCGGTGCGCCTCCGCCGTCGTCCGGTCGCACGGTCCTGCCCGGCAGAAGCGGAGTCATACCTTCCGCGGGTGGCCGACTTGTGACGATTAGATGACTACCTCTTGCGGATTGCCACACTTGTTCACTAGCGTCCCGATCATTCCAAATGCACCTGCCAACCGCAGTTGCTGCATGACGACTCGGGAGGGCCAACCCCTATGAGTGTTCCTCGGATCAGCCGGACCCGGTATGCGGCGGTGGGCATCGTCCTCGCCACCGCCGGCGCCCTCGCGCTGCCGTCCGGCACCGCCGTCGCCGCCTCCGGGCCGGAGTCGACGACCGGTCCGCTGCTCAGCTACGTCGTCAACACCAAGGCCAACCACGGTCAGGTGCAGAAGGTCGAGAAGGCGATCACCACCCTCGGCGGCACCGTGGTGTACTCCTACGAGCAGATCGGTGTGGTGATCGCGCGATCCACCGACACCCAGTTCGCCGCCAAGCTGCGGCAGGCCAAGGGCGTCGAGTCGGTCGGTGCCAGCCGCACCAAGGGCATCACCGCCTCCGAGGACCGCACCGCCGAGGTCGCCGCCGCTCCGACCGGCGCCTCCGCCGCGGGCGAGGAGCCCTACTGGGCCAACCAGTGGGACATGCGCCAGATCGGCGTGGACAAGGCCCACAAGCTGTCCCTGGGCAGCAACAAGGTCACCGTCGGCGTGCTGGACTCCGGCATCGACGGCACCCACGAGGACCTCGCCGCCAACATCGACGCCTCGCAGTCGGTCTCCTGCATCGACGGCGGCAAGCCGAACACCGCCTGGGACGCCTGGCAGCCGGGCGTCGACGGCGCCCACGGCACCCACGTGGCCGGCAGCATCGCCGCCGCCAAGAACGGCAAGGGCATCGAGGGCATCGCCCCGAACGTCAAGCTCGCCGCGGTGAAGGTCGTCGACGACGGCGGCTTCATCTACCCGGAGTACGCCATCTGCGGCTTCGTCTGGGCCGGCGAGCACAAGTTCAAGATCACGAACAACAGCTACTTCGTCGACCCGTGGATGTTCAACTGCCAGAACGACGCCGACCAGGCGGCGATCACCACCGCCGTCCGCCGCGCCGTCGAGTTCTCGCAGCGCAAGGGCGTCCTCAACGTCGCCGCGGCGGGCAACGAGAACATCGACCTGGCCCACAAGACCAAGGACGTCGCCAGCCCGGACGACACCACCCCGGGCGAGCGCCCGATCACCCAGGACTGCCTCAACCTGCCGACCGAGCTCGACGGCGTGGTCGCGGTCTCCTCGGTGGGCGTCAACGGCGACAAGTCGTACTACTCCAGCTACGGCAAGAACAAGGTCACCGTGGCCGCCCCCGGTGGCGACCGCCTGTACCAGATCCCGAACACCCCGGACAAGAACGGCCGCGTGCTGTCCACCATCCCCGGCGGTGGCTACGGCTACATGCAGGGCACCTCGATGGCCTCGCCGCACGCCGCCGGCGTGCTCGCCCTGCTCGCCAGCACCCACCCGTGGGCCAACGCGGACGAGCTGACCGAGCTGCTCACCAACCAGGCGGAGTCGCACGCCTGCCCGTCCGCCCCGTACAACCCGGGCGGCACCGGCGTCTGGACCGCCACCTGCGAGGGCGGCGTGGACGACAACGGCTTCTACGGCGCCGGCATCATCAACGCCGAGAAGGCGGCCCAGTGGTGGCGCTGAGCCACGGCTGACCGGCTGACGGCCTGAACCGTCGGACGGGGGCGGGACTCCGGGTCCCGCCCCCGTCCGCGCTTCCGGCGGGGCCGACGGGGCTGACGGGGCCGACGGGGCCGGCGTGGGGCCGGCTCACTCGAAATGGTGCTCCCAGACCGTCTCCACCGACGGCTTGCCGTGCAGGTCCGGCACCTCCTGCAACCAGGCCGGCCGACCCGCCCTGCTCCGCGCGGCCCGCCGCCGCTCCGCCTCGCGCAGCTGCTCGGGGGTGGCGAACCCCTCCGGCAGCCATTCGGCCGAGAGCACCGCCCGCGCCGCCAGGTGGTTCACATAGGCCCGGCGCAGCTCGCCGACCGAGCCGAACCCCGGCTCGTCGGCCAGCCAGGCGTCCGGCACCAGCGCGACCACCTCCTCCAGCAGCCCGACGGTGACCAGCGGCCCGAGCTCCTCGTCGGCCAGCCGGACGTCCGGGCGGTACCCGCCGAGGGCGTGGGCGCTGAGGTCGTACCGCTTGCCGACCGACCCCTCGGCGGCCGACCAGCGGTGGTGGAACACCAGTGCGGCGCCGTTGTCGATCAGCCACAGCCGCCGGTGCCAGACCATGAGGTTGGGGTTGTGCACCGTCCGGTCGACGTTCCCGGTGAGCGCGTCCAGCCAGATCACCCGCCCGGCGTCCACCGGGTCGACGTCGATCATGCCGGGCCGGAAGTCGCGGGCGCCGGGCAGCAGGTCCATGCCGAGGTTGAGCCCGCGGCTGGCCCGCAGGATCTCCTGGATCTCCGGGTCCGGCTCGCCGTCGGCGACCGCCGGATCGAAGTCCACCAGCCGCAGCTCGGGCACCGGCAGGCCGAGCCGCCGCGCCAGCTCGCCGACGATCACCTCGGCCACCAGCGCCTTGCGCCCCTGGGCGGACCCGAGGAACTTCACCACGTAGGTGCCCAGGTCGTCGGTCTCCACCACGCCGGGCACGGAACCGCCGGCCCGCAGCGGGTCGACGTAGCGCACTGCTGTCACCTGTTCGAGCACACCCGACACCCTAACGTCCGCTCCGCCGGGGAGGCCTCCGCCCGCCGTCCGCGGCCTGCTGTGATTGGCTTGCCGGTACCACCCCGGACCACCCCGGACCATCCGGCGCCGGGCGACCGTACAAGGAGAGCACGACCATGGGACAGGTGCAGGCCACCACCGAGCGGGTCTACGACGCGGCCCCCGAGCGGGTGTACGAGGCCCTGGCCGACTACCAGGTGATCCGCCCCAAGCTGCTGCCCGAGCAGTACAGCGAGTACGAGGTCCGGGTCGGCGGCACCGGCGCCGGCACCCAGGTGCACTGGAAGCTCCAGGCCACCGAGAAGCGGATCCGCGACTGCCTGTTCACCGTCTCGGCGCCGCGGCCGGACCAGCTGGTGGAGAAGGACGCCAACTCCACCATGGTGATCACCTGGACCGTCGCGGCGGCCGGCGAGGGCCGCTCGAAGGTCACCGTCACGGCCACCTGGCAGGGCGCGACCGGCATCGGCGGATTCTTCGAGCGGACCTTCGCCCCCAAGGGCCTGAACCGGATCCACGGCCAGGTGCTCGACAATCTGGCCGCCGAGGTGCGCTGAGTTCCGGCCTCCCGGACCTCACCCTCAACTCGTCCAGGAATTCGACGAGTTCGTCCACCCGTGCGAGCCGCGTGCCGTACGGGTGGACGCCCCGCCACCTGCGGGTGACGACGCCCCCGGGCGCACCGCGGCCACCCTAGGCTCGCCGCCGTGCATATGACGATCCTTCACATTTCGCAGCCCGTCGACGGCGGAGTGGCCCGCGTCGTGGTCGACCTGGTCCGCGGCCAGCGCGAGGCCGGCCACCGGGTGCTGGTCGCCTGCCCGCCCGGCGGCCGGCTCGCCGACGAGGCCGCCGCCGTCGGCGCGCTGGTCCAGGACTGGCCGGCCCGGCGCTCGCCGGGATTCGCCACCGCCGCGGAGGCCTGGCAGTTGCGCCGGATCGTCCGGGCCGCCGGGCCCGACGTGCTCCATCTGCACAGCTCCAAGGCCGGGTTGGCCGGCCGGCTGGCCGTGCGCGGCGCGGTGCCGACCGTCTTCCAGCCGCACGCCTGGTCCTTCGCCGCCGTGGACGGCGCGCTCGCCGCGGCCACCCTGCGCTGGGAGCGGTACGCGACCCGCTGGGCGCACCGGTTGCTCTGCGTCTCGGTCCAGGAGCGGACCGACGGCGTCGCGGCCGGCCTGCACGCCGACTGGGCGGTGGTGCCCAACGGCGTGGACGTTCGCCACTACGCGCCCGCCGACCGCCGGGCCGCCCGGATCTCGCTCGGCCTGGAGCCGGCCGCCCCGCTGGCGGTCTGCGTGGGCCGGCTCTGCCGCCAGAAGGGCCAGGACGTGCTGCTCACCGCCTGGCGCGAGGTGCGGCGCCGGGTGCCGGGGGCCCGGCTGGCCCTGGTCGGCGGCGGTCCGGAGGAGGCCCGGCTGGCCGCGATGGTCCGGGAGGGCGCCGAGCCGTCCCGGGTCCGGATGGTCGGGGACGTCGCGGACCCGCGGCCCTGGCTGGCCGCCGCCGACCTGGTGGTGCTGCCCTCGCGGTGGGAGGGCATGGCGCTGGCCCCGCTGGAGGCGATGGCCTGCGGGCGGCCGGTGCTGCTGACCGACGTGCCCGGGGCCCGGGAGTGCCTGCCGCCGTCCGAACGCGCGGGCGCCCTGGTGCCCGCGGAGGACGTGTCCGCGCTCATCACCCGGATGGCGGAAGCGTTGTCCGATCCGATCGACTGCGAGCGGCGCGGCGCCCTGCTGCGCGAGCACGCCGCGGCCCGTCATGACGTTCGATCGGTGGTCGAACAGGTCGACGCGCTCTACCGGGACCTGCTGGGCGCCGGCCCGGTGCCCGGACGGCGCCGCGCCCGTGTCCCGCAGCGGATCTGATCGTTTCACATGCCGTGAATGCGGCGCCGGACCGGCGCTCCCGTATTCGCACCCTCCGCCGGTTGTGAGCGAGAGGCCAAGTCGGAAATACCTATTAATGGGCGGCTGGAATGAATCGGCAAGTCAACTTCCAGCATTCAAGCCCGTTTTCGGTAACGTCTGATTTTGCCTGCTTCGTTTCGATTTCACGCCCGGAATTCGCGAGAGAACCGAAACCCGCCAGCGGTAGCAGGTGCTGTCAGGACCGCACTCACCGGGCCTGGACGGCCTCCCCGGGCCAACCGGAGCCGGACCGCCGTCACCCCGGGCACACAGCAGGGGAGTTCGTCCGCCGATGACCATTGACCACGACAGCGTGCCACGCCCCGGCCGGTCCCTGACCGGCCCCAGCCGGCCCGCCACCGGGCTGCTCGACCGCCCGACGCGCTCCGCGCAGACCCGCAGTGCCGCGCCGGCCCGCCGGCACCGCCGCCCGGTCCGCGCCCGGCTCGCGCTGCCCGTCGCCCTGGTCGCCGTCGACGCGCTCGCCCTGTGCACCGCCACCGGCACCGCCAACCGCGTCCTCGACCCCGTCGTCCGGGTCGCGCCGCTGCTCGGCGTCGCCGCCCTGCTGCCCCTGCTGGTCCTGCTCAACCTGGCCGGCGGCCTCTACCGCACCCGGCTCACCCTGTCCGTGCTCGACGAACTGCCCGCCCTCACCGCGCGGGCCCTGGTCGCCGCCGCCTTCGCGATCACCCTGGCCGGCTGCCTGGAAGGCCGCTGGCCCGACTCCGGACCCGCCACCCCGGCCCGGCTCACCGTCCTGCTCGGCACCCAACTGGTGCTCGCGGTCTGCTTCCGCGCCGTCCTCTACCACCTGGTCCGCCGGATCCGCCGCAGTCGCCCGAGCCCGGTGCTGGTGCTCGGCGCCGGCCGGCTCGGCCGCCGGGTCGCCGCCGCCCTCAGCGAGCGCGGCGAGTACGGGATGCGCCCGGTCGGCTTCCTGGACGCCGACCCGCCGCTGCTCGCCGGCGACACCGACCTGCCGGTGCTCGGCGGCCGCGAGGTCCTGGAGCGCGAGGTCCGCCGCCACCACGTCCACCACGTGGTGGCCACCGCCGGCGCCGCCGACGAGGCCGAGACCGCCGCCACCCTGCGCGACGCCGCCCGGCTCGGCTGCCAGGTCTGGCTGGTCCCCGCACTGCGCGAGTACGGCTCGCTCGCCGCCGGGCGGCTGGCCGGCGCCGACCACCTCTGGGGCTTCCCCTGCCTGCGGGTCGGCCGCGCCGCGATGCGCCGCCCCGGCTGGGCCGCCAAGCGGACCCTGGACGTGACCGCCGCCGCGGCCGGCCTGCTCCTGCTCGCCCCCGTCCTCGCCCTGTGCGCGCTCGCCGTCCGCTTCGACACCGGCCCCGGCGTGCTCTTCCGCCAGCAGCGCACCGGCCTCGACGGCCGGGTCTTCACCGTCCTCAAGTTCCGCACCCTGCGGCCCAGCAACGAGCACGAGTCCGCCACCCGCTGGAACATCTCCCAGGACCACCGGATGGGCGCCGTCGGCCGACTGATGCGCCGCAGCTCGCTGGACGAGCTCCCCCAGCTGTGGAACGTGTTGCGCGGCGACATGAGCCTGGTCGGCCCGCGCCCCGAACGCCCCTACTTCGTCATGCGGTTCAGCCAGGCCTACCCCGAGTACGCGGACCGCCACCGCGTCCCGGTCGGCCTCACCGGCCTCGCCCAGGTCAACGGCCTGCGCGGGGACACCTCCATCGAGGACCGGGCCCGCTTCGACAACCGCTACATCGAGAGCTGGAGCCTCTGGCAGGACGTCAAGATCCTGTGCCGCACCGCGGCCCTCATGCTCCACCCGGACGGGAGCTGATCAACGCCGTGGCCCTGACCCTCGCCGCACCCCCGCGCCCCGCCGGGCTGTTACGGCGCGCGGGGGGCGTCGTCCACCAACGCCCCAGCCTGCTGGCCGCCGCCACCGTGCTGCTGGTCTGCGTCCCCACCGGGGAGAAGGACGTCGCCGCCGCCGTCCACGTCACCGCCGCGGACCTCGCCTCGCTCGCCCTGGTCGCGCTCACCGCCGTCCACCTGCTGCGCGGCCGCACCCCCGCGATCGGCCGCGCCGACGCCGTCCGGTTCGGCGCGGTCGTGCTCGCCGCCGCCGTCGCCACCGTCGGCTCGACCGACCCGGCGACCAGCCTCACCGGCTTCGTCCGGCTCACCCAGGTCTTCGTGCTCGTCCCGGCCGCCGTGCTGTGCGCCCTGCGCGACCGCACCGACCAGCGGCTGGTGCTCGGCTCCTTCGTGATCGCCGCGCTGATCCAGGGCGCGGTCGGCGCCCACCAGTTCCTCACCGGTACCGGCGCCTCCTACACCGGCCGCCCGATCCGCGCCGTCGGCACCTTCGGCGCCCTCGACATCATGGCGATGTCCACCGTCGTCAGCTACGGCCTGCTCGCCGCGCTGGCCCTGGGCCTCGCCGAGCGGGGGCCCGACGGCAACGCCCGGCTGCGGCGGGCGCTGTTCGCCACCGCCGCCTTCCTCGCCTTCCCGCTCGCCGTCTCCTTCAGCCGGGGCAGCTGGATCGCCACCGCCGCGGCCGCCACCGTCCTGCTGCTGCGCGCCGACGCCCGGCTCGCCGTCCGCGGCGCCGTCCTCGGCACGGCCGCCGCCGTCGTCCTGGTCGGCGGGTTCGGCCTCGGCGGCTCCGGCGTCACCGCCCGGCTCACCTCGATCGGCTCCGTCTCCGAGGCCCCCGACCAGTCGGTCTCCGACCGCTACGACCTCTGGTCCACCGCAGGGCGGATCTGGCAGGACCACCCCGTCTCCGGCGCCGGCCCCAAGGCCTTCCAGCAACTGCGCGACAGCCACGCCCCGTTGCGGCTCTCCTCCGGCAGCGACGCCGCCGACGCCACCATCGGCTTCCAGCGCGAACCGCTGCTCTCCCCGCACAACATGTACTTCCTGGTGCTCAGCGAGCAGGGCCTCATCGGCATCGCCGCCTACGGCGTGCTCTTCCTCGGCCTCCTCCTCGGCTGCCTGCGCGGCGCCCGCGGCCCCGGCCTCGCCGCCCTCGCCCTGCTCACCTGGGTCCTGGTCGACTTCCTCTACGCCGACATCGGCGGCACCACCACCGTGCTGACCTCGGTCATCCTCGGCCTCGCCGCCCACACGGCGCAGCACCGCGGGGCGAGCGCATGACGACGGAACAGCCCGCCACCCTCGGGTCCACCACGCTGCCCGCCCCCCGGCAGGCGCCGAGCAGCGCCGGCCCGCGCCGCGGCTTCCTCGCCAGGGCCTTCGGCGTCACCGCCGTGCTCAGCGCCGCCGGCTCCGCCCTCGGCCTGCTCCGCGACCTCCTGCTCGCCCGCTACTTCGGCGCCAACCAGGGCACCGACGCCTTCCTCGTCGCCTGGACCGTCCCCGAGACCGCCGCACCGCTGCTCATCGAGGACGCCATGTCCTTCCTGATGGTGCCCGCCTTCGCGCTCGCCCTGGTGCTCCGCGAGGAGCGCCCCGACGGCCCCGACCCGGTCCGCCAACTGGTCCGCGCCACCCTGCCCTGGCTGCTGCTCGCCCTCTCCACCCTCTCCCTGGGCGCCGCGCTCGGCGCCCCCCGGCTGGTCGAACTGCTCGCCCCCGGCCTGGCCAACCCCGACCTCGCCGTCACCTGCACGCGGATCACCGCGATCACCGTGCTGCCGTTCGGCGTGGCCGGCTACCTCGCCGCCGCGCTGCGCGCCCACCACCGGTTCACCGCCCCGGCCGGCATCTACGTCGCCTACAACCTCGGCATCCTCGGCGTGCTGCTCACCTGCCACGCGCTGTGGGGCGTACGGGCCGCCGCGATCGGCGTGGCCTTCGGCAGCCTGCTGATGGCCGGCCTGCTGGTCGGCCCGTTCCTGCGCAGGCTGCGGGCCGGCGGCGGCCGCCCGAGCCGCGGCCGGCCCTCGCGCAACGCCCTGGTGCTGATCCCGCTCGCCCTGCTGCCGGTCGGCGTGTTCACCCTGACCCGCCAGGCCCAGGTCTTCATCGAACGCTTCCTCGGCTCGGCGCTGCCGCCCGGCACCATCTCGCACCTCAACTACGCGGCCAAGGTCTCCCAACTCGCCATGACGGCCGGGATCCTGATCTGCACCGTCACCTTCCCGCTGGTCGCCAGGGCGCTTGCCGCCGGGGACCTCACCACCGCCCGCGACCGGGTGGAGAAGGACCTCGGCCAGGCGGCGGCCGTCGTCCTGCTGGGCACCGCCTTCCTGATGGCCTGCGCCCCCTCGGTGGTCGAGCTGCTCTTCGAACGCGGCGCCTTCGGCCCCCGCGACACCGCCGCCACCGCCGCCGTCATCCGGGTCTACAGCTTCGGACTGCTCGCCCAGGCCCTGATCGGGGTGATGATCCGCCCCTACTTCTCGCTGCGCCCGGTGGTCCGCCGGGCCGGCGACCCCAGCCCCGAGGACGGCGGCCGCCGACTGCTCGACTGGTACCCGGCCGGCGCCATGGCGTTCGGCCTGGTCGTCACCGTCGCCGTCGGCGTGCTCGCCACCCCCCGGTTCGGCGCCCTCGGCCTCGCCGCCGGCAACGCGGCCGGCATCACCGCCACGGCGGCGCTGCTGCTGCACGGCCTGGTCCTGCGCGGCATCCCGCTGCGGCTGCGCCTGGTCCTCGGCGGCCACGCCCGGCTGCTGGCCGCCGCCGCCGGCGCCACCGCGCTCGGCATGCCGGCCGCCGGCCTCGCCGCCGACCCCCTGCTGTCCACCGCGCTCGGCGGTCTCACCGTCGCGCTGGCTTTCGCCGCCCTGGGTGCCGGCCTCGGCGCCCGCGAGGTGCGCGGCCCGGTCCGGGCCGCCCTCCGGGTCCTGGGACCGGTCCCCGGCCCGTCTCCTGTCGCCGATGAAGGGAAGCCTCCCCATGGATGCTGAACGGGGATCAGTCCGGTCGGTCCCGTCGGGCACACTCCGCCCCGCCGCGCCGGCGGCCGGCGCCCGGCGCCCCGAGCTGCCGCGCACCGACGCGCCACGGACCGACATGCCGGGCTCCGGCATCCACCGGCCACCGGCGCGGCTGCCCGGAAGCCGGCGCCCGCTGCCCGGGGCGCCGGCCGTCGGGGCCACCTCGCCGTGGATCCTGATGTACCACTCGGTGGCGGTCGAGGAGGAGGACCCGTACCAGCTCACCGTCAGCCCCGAGCGGTTCGCCGAGCAGATCGCCTGGCTGCACCGGCGCGGGCAGCGCGGGGTCTCGGTGCGCGAGCTGATGCGGGCCAGGGCGGCCGGGCGGGCCGACCGGCTGGTCGGCCTCACCTTCGACGACGGCTACGCCGACTTCGCCCGCCACGCCGTACCGATTCTCCAGGCGTACGGCTTCACCGCCACCGCGTACGTGGTCGCCGACCTGCTCGGCCGCGCCAACGACTGGGACGCCGAGGGCCCCAGGAAGACCCTGCTCACCGTCCAGGAAGTCACCGACCTCGCCGCCGCCGGCTGGGAGATCGGCTCGCACGGCCTCGGCCACCAGGCGCTGCCCGGCCTGCCCGCCGATGTGCTCGCCGCACAGACCAGGGAGAGCCGGCGGGTCCTGGAGGAGGTGGTCGGCGGCCCGGTCACCGGCTTCTGCTACCCCTACGGCGCGGTCGACCCGGCCGCCACCCGGGCCGTCCGGGACGCCGGCTACGACTACGCCTGCGCGATCGCGCACTCCCCGCTCACCGGCCGCTACGCGCTGCCGCGCTGCTACGTCGGCGACCGCGACGGCGCCTGGCGCCTGCGCGCCAAGCGCGGCCGCCACCGGCTGCGCGACTGGGCGAGCAAGGGCCGCGCCCGCCCCGAGCACGCCGACGGCGAGCGGGCGAACACGCCATGAGGGTCCTGCACATCGTCACCGGCCTCGCCTCCGGGGGCGCCGAGCGCCAGCTCCAACTGCTGCTCCGCCACCTGCCGCCCCACCAGCACTGCGAGGTGCTCACACTGACCAACCCCGGCACGGTGGCCGACGCGCTGCGCGCCGAGGGCGTCACCGTCCACCACCTCGGCATGGGCGGCAACCGGGACCTCGGCGCGCTGCCCCGGCTGGTCCGCCGGATCCGCGCCGGACGCTACGACCTGGTGCACACCCACCTCTTCCGGGCCGGGCTGTACGGCCGCCCGGCCGCCCGGCTGGCCGGGGTGCGGGCGGTGGTCGCCACCGAGCACTCGCTGCACGCCGGGGTCATCGAGGGCCGCCCGGTCACCCGCGGCGTCAAGGGCCTCTACCTGGCCGCCGAACGCCTGGGCACCACCACCGTCGCGGTCTCCCGGCAGGTCGCCCGGACCCTGCACGCCTGGGGCGTCCCGCCGGGGCGGGTCGAGCTGATCCCGAACGGCATCGACGCCGCCCGCTACCGGCTCCCGCCCGCCGAGCGGGCCGCCACCCGGGCCCGGGTGCGCGCCGAACTCGGCCTGCCGTCGGGGAAGCGGGTCATCGGGGGGATCGGCCGGCTGGTGCCGGGCAAGCGCTTCCACGTCCTGCTGGAGGCGCTGGCCGGGCTGGACGACGCCGCCCGCCTGGTGCTGATCGGTGACGGCCCCGAGCGGGCCGCGCTGGAGGAGCGGGCCGCCGCCCTCGGCGTCCGCGACCGCCTGGTGCTCACCGGCGAGCGCGACGACGTACCCGACCTGCTCACCGCCCTTGACGTGCTGGCCGCCCCCTCCACCGAGGAGACCTTCGGCCTCGGCGTGCTGGAAGGGCTCGCGGCCGGACTGCCGGTGCGCCACAGCGCCTGCCCGGCGCTGGACGAACTGCCGCCCGGCGCCGCCCCGAACGCCCGCCGGATCCCTTCGGAGGCCGCCGCCTACACGGCCGCGCTGCGCGACCTGCGCCACCTCGGCGACCGCTGCCCCGACCCGCTGCCCCGGCCCCCCGCCGTCGGCCACTACGACATCGTCCGGGTGGCCGCCGACCTCGGCGCCCTCTACGACCGGCTGGCCCGGGCTTGAGACGGCAGCACCCTTAACGACGCCGGGCCGCCGGCCGGGCGGCCCTCATAGCCAAGGAGTCCCCATGACCGAACCGCGCAGGAGTGTCCGCCGGCTGGTCAGCCGCTGGTGGCCGGTGGTCCTCGCGGTGCCGCTGGGCGCCGTCGCCGGCGCCGGGTACGCCGTCGTCGCCCACCCCTCGTACGCCGCCAACTCCTATGTGATCGTGGTGCCCGAGACGCAGGGCGAGGCCGCCACCGCGGTCAGCTTCGCCCAGGCCTACGGCCGGCTGGCCGGCCAACCGCAGGTGCTCGCGCCCGCCGCCGCCGAGACCGGGCACCGGCTGGCCGAGCTGGAGTCCCTGGTGCACGGCACCACCTCGCCGGACGCCCCGGTGATCGAGATCACCGGCACCGGCGCCGACCGGCAGGACGCCGTCCGGGCGGCGGACGCCGTGGCCCGCTCGCTGGTCGCCTTCGCCAACACCAACAGCAGGGAGACCGGCGTCCGGCTGGTCCCGCTGGCCGCCGCCGCGGAGCCCGCCGCGCCGACCACGCCCTCCGGCCGGCTGGACGTCGCGGTCGGCGGCGCGGCCGGGCTGCTGATCGGCGCGCTGGTGATGATGACCCGGCGCCGAAACGCCGTGCCCGCCGGGGCCGTCGACGGGGAGCCGCCCGCCGCGACCACCCCGCGTCCGCGTGCCGCCGGGCCCGCGCCGGCTCTGCCCGAGCCCGCCGGGCCGGGCACTGCCGAACCCGAGCTCGCGGCGGCCGGGGCCGCCGCCGGGAGCGGGCGATGAGCACCGAGGCCGCCACCCCCACCGCCGGCCTCCCCGCCCAGGCCCGCGCCCCGCGCTGGACCACCGAGCTGCGCCGCGAGGACGACGCCCTGGACACCCTGGCCGAGGAGTGGGACGACCTGGTCGCCCGCTGCCGGACGGCCACCTTCTTCCAGTCCGCCGTCTGGCAGTGCTCCTGGTGGCGCCAGTACGGCAGCCCGGGCGCCCTGCTGGTGGTGCTGGTGCGCCGGGACGGCCGGCTGGTCGGCGCGGGCGCGTTCCGCCGGCGCGGCGGCCCGCTCGGCGGGCTGACCGGCCTGGGCGCCGGACTGGTCGACTTCACCGACGTCCTGCTCGACGACGACTGCGCCGACCGCGCCGCCGCCGAGTTCGCCGCCGCCCTCCCGCTCACCCGCCCCTGGCACAGCCTGGAGCTGCGCGAGGTCCACCCGGAGGCCGCCGTCCAGCGGGTCTTCGAGCACTGGCGGGGGCGGCGCCGCCGGTACCCCGACTCGCTCTGCCAGTACCTGCCGGCCGCCCCGATGGACCAGCTGCTCAAGCGGGTGCCGGGCAGGACCGCCCAGCGCAGCCGGGTCAAGCTGCGCAAGATCGCCGAGTCGGGCGTGGAGGTGCGCGCGACCGCCCCGGAGGACGTGCCGCAGGCGCTGGACGGGCTGCTGCGGCTGCACTTCCAGCAGTGGCGGGACCGCGGCGTCACCCCGGAGCACCGCACCGAGCGGTTCCGCCGCCACCTCGCCGAGTCCACCGCCGGGCTGGTCGCCACCGGCCGGGCGGCCGTCCACCAGTTCTGGCTGGACGGCGAGCTGGTGGCGGTCGACCTGGTGCTGCTCTGCCCGTCCTTCAGCGGCCTCTACCTGTACGGTGCGCACCCCGGGCTGCGGGAGCGGCTGGACATCGCGGGCCTGCTGTTCGGCGCCGCGCTGGACGAGACGCTGGGTGCCGGGATCCCGGTGATAAGCCTGCTGCGCGGCCAGGAGCCGTACAAGCAGCGCTGGCGTCCGGACGGACTGCCCAACCAGCGGCTGCTGTTCGGCCCGCGCGGCGCCGCCCCGGCGGCGGCCGCCCGCAGCGGCGCGGTGCGCGCCAGGCGCAAGGCGGTGCACCTGCTCGACACCCGGGCGCCGCGGCTCAAGGAGGCGCTGGCCGCCCGCCGCCGCGGCTGACCCGCCCGCCAGGCCGCCCCGCTACCGCCCGCCGGGCACCGCCGGGGCGGTCGGGGCGGCCGGAGCCGTGGGCGCGGCCGGTGCCGTCGGGGCGCCCGGCACCGGGGCCCCCGCGGAGCCCGACATCAGCTGCCGGAACCGGGCGCCGGCGCGCGGGTTGCGGTCGCACTGCCAGAAGCCGTGCGGACAGTAGTCGGTGACGGTCTGGTACGCGGTGTCATGGGTGCGGATCCACTCCACCATCCGCTGCACGAACTCCGGGTTGTCCCCGTTGCGGAACAGTCCCCACTCCGGGTACGAGACCTGCTTGCCGCGCTTGGCCGCGAACTCGACCTGGTCCTGCAGCCCGTAGGGCTCGCGCACGTAGTCGTCGAAGGTGCCGCCGGCCGGCTGGTCGTAGTTGTCCATGCCGATGATGTCCACCACGTCGTCGCCCGGGTAGCACTTGGTCCACGGGATCGCGTCCAGCCCCCGGTTGGGCGCGAAGTCGAAGCGGAAGCGCTGCCCGGGCACCGAGCGCATCACCGTGACGATCCGTCGCCAGTAGGTCTTCCAGGCGGCCGGGTCGGGCTTGCAGCGGTGGGTGTAGGTGACGCCGTTCATCTCCCAGCCGAGGGTGAGCACGGTGTCCGCGCCGCCGAGGGAGACCAGCCGGCGGGCCAGCCGCAGGAAGTGCCGGTCGAAGTCGCCGCGGGCGCCCTCGCCGAGCAGCCGGGCCACCTCGCCGTCCGGTACGTCCGCCTCGTTCGGCACCAGCATCGGCACGCCGAGCACGAGCACCCGGGACGGGTCGGCCTGCCGCCACTGCGACCACATGGCGAGCACCGCCGGCTCGCCCTCGATGTCCCCCCAGCCGTTGCCCGCCAGATAGGTGTGGCCGACCTGGAGGTTGGCGTCGTCCAGCCACTGCGCGAACCGGCCGATCTGCGGGATGTAGTTGTCCCAGGAGCCGACGAACGCCCCGAACGGCGGTTCGTGCGCCGGGCGCTGGACCGCCGGGCGGGGCGCGGGGCCGCGCGGGGCGATCGCGTCGGAGGAGAGCGAGTGCCGCTCGGTCTGGCCCAGCGGTGTCCCGGCGGGGACGCTGGCGGTGGTGAGCAGCAGCAGGGTGGCGGCGGCCAGCGCCAGGCGGCCGAATCGCATGGTGTCTCCTCGGGCGGCGCCCCCGGACGGTGCCACGGGCTGGGCGGAGCAGGGCAGGGCGGGGAGGGGCACGCTGCGTGGCGGACCCTTCGCCGACAGTAGGGCCGACCTGGCGAGGAAATGCCGAATGTCACCCTAAAGTGGGCGATATTCGAACGCCGTCCGGCGGTGTGCCGTGTATCACCTCCGTAACAGTCCTGGCGGCCCCGGGAGCCCTACCCCGACGGCCCCTCCCCGGGCCCGGTCGGGCGGCGCGGGGCCCGACGGCGCAGGTCGCCGGGCGGGCGGGCGCGGGGCGCCGGGAACCCTCGGACCGGGTTCGGCCGTTCGGCCGTACGGGAAAGTCCGGCTGACTCGTGCGGGTGCCGAAAGGTACGCTCCGCCCGTGTCCTGGAAGTCGCGTGCCCTCAGCCCCCGATCGATCCTCCCTGCCCTGGCGGTGCTGCTGGTCCTTGTGGCGGGCGCCGCCGCGCACGCCAACAAGCCGGTCCCGTTCGGCGACCGGGTGGCCGCGAAGGGCACGGCGGAGGCGAGCGCCGACCCCACCGCCTCACTGGCCGCGGCCGATCTGGACCTGCGGGTGGGCCCGGGCCTGGAGGCGTACCACCGGGCCACCGGCGAGCACGCCTGGTCCTACCAGCGCGAGGGCGCCACCGCGCTCCACCTGTCGATGGCTGGGGAGAACGCGGTGGTGGTCTGGGACGACGGCCTGGTCACCTCGGTGCGGCCCGGCGACCACCAGGTGCGCTGGCACCGCGCGGTGCCCGGCCTGGCCGACTGGCTGCGCGGCGCGGGCGAGCCCGGCGCCGACAAGCGCACCGAGGAGCAGCGCAAGCAGCTGGCGACCGAGCGGGCCGCGGCCTCGCTGCACACCGTCCGGGAGTCCGCGCCCTGGGTGGCGGTGGTCACACCGGAGCTGACGATGGGTTTCCGGGACGCCGACGGCGACCTGCGCTACAACTCCAAGCCGGCCGGCAACTGCGTCTACGACCCGGAGCGCACGGTGTCCACCGACTTCGCGGTGCTGGTGCCGCGCAGCTGCACCAACAGCACCGGGCAGCAGGTCTCCGGCGGGATCTCCGGCTACCGGATGGACAGCAGCGGCTGGCAGCTCAACGCCGGTCCGGGCGTGGAGATGAAGGCGCTGGACGAGCGGCGGGTGCTGATCTCGGACGGGCCGATCGTCGCGCCCAAGGTCTTCGACACCTGGGCGGCGGCGCCCGAGGCGGCCTGCGGCAGCCCGGCCGAGCCGTTCGCGGCCGTCCGCCCGGGCGCGGGCTGCGCGGCGGACGGGGCGCAGGAGGCCCGGGGGCAGTAGCGGCGGGGGTACCCCGGTCGGGTAACTCTCCCGGGTCGCTCGCGCGGCCCGGTAGACTTGCCGCCATGGCTGATTTCTCCGGTGTGTGACGGGCGAACGGCACCGCCCCCGTGCGGTCCCGCAGCGCCCCGTCGACGACGCCCCTTCCCGCTTCGGCCCGGATCCCGTCCGGTCGCCCGCCCACGTCCCAGGAGTTGTCCCAGCCATGATTTCCGCCAACGGCCTCGAACTGCGCGCCGGTGCCCGGATCCTGATCGAGTCCGCGAGCTTCAAGGTCGCCCCCGGTGACCGGATCGGCCTGGTCGGGCGCAACGGCGCCGGCAAGACCACGCTGACCAAGGTGCTGGCCGGCGAGGGCATCCCGGCCGCCGGCACGGTGACCCGCTCGGGCGAGGTCGGCTACCTGCCGCAGGACCCGCGCACCGGCGACCTCGACGTCCTGGCCAAGGACCGCATCCTCTCCGCCCGCGGCCTGGACAGCGTGCTGCGCAAGATGCGCGAGAACGAGGAGCGGATGGCGAACGGCAAGGGCGCCACCCGCGACAACGCGATGAAGAAGTACGCGCGCCTGGAGACCGAGTTCCTCACCAAGGGCGGGTACGCCGCCGAGGCCGAGGCCGCCACCATCGCCGCCGCGCTCGGCCTGCCGGACCGCATCCTCAACCAGCAGCTGCACACCCTGTCGGGTGGTCAGCGCCGCCGCGTCGAGCTGGCCCGGATCCTGTTCTCGGACTCCGACGTGCTGCTGCTCGACGAGCCGACCAACCACCTCGACGCCGACTCGATCGCCTGGCTGCGGGACTTCCTGAAGACCTACAAGGGCGGCTTCATCGTCATCTCGCACGATGTCGAGCTGGTCGAGACGGTCGTCAACAAGGTCTTCTACCTGGACGCCAACCGCTCCGCGATCGACGTCTACAACATGGGCTGGAAGCAGTACCAGCAGCAGCGCGAGGACGACGAGAAGCGCCGCAAGCGCGAGCGGGCCAACGCCGAGAAGAAGGCCGCCACGCTGAACGCGCAGGCGGACAAGATGCGCGCCAAGGCGACCAAGACGGTGGCCGCGCAGAACATGGCCCGCCGGGCGGAGAAGTTGCTGTCCGGCCTGGAGACCGTCCGGGCCAACGACAAGGTCGCCAAGCTGCGGTTCCCGGACCCGGCCCCGTGCGGGAAGACCCCGCTGACGGCCAGCGGGCTCTCCAAGTCCTACGGCTCGCTGGAGATCTTCACGGACGTGGGCCTGGCGATCGACCGCGGCTCGCGGGTCGTCATCCTCGGCCTCAACGGCGCCGGCAAGACCACCCTGCTGCGGATGCTTGCCGGGGTGGAGCAGCCGGACACCGGTGAGGTGGTCCCGGGCCACGGTCTGAAGATCGGCTACTACGCCCAGGAGCACGAGACGCTGGACGCGGAGCGCACGGTCCTGGAGAACATGCGCTCGTCGGCACCGGACATGGACCTGGTCGCGGTCCGCAAGATCCTCGGCTCCTTCCTGTTCTCCGGGGACGACGTGGACAAGCCGGCCGGGGTGCTCTCCGGCGGCGAGAAGACCCGGCTCGCGCTGGCCACCCTGGTGGTCTCCAGCGCCAACGTCCTGCTGCTCGACGAGCCGACCAACAACCTGGACCCGGCCAGCCGCGAGGAGATCCTCGGCGCGCTGCGCGAGTTCTCCGGCGCGGTCGTGCTGGTCACCCACGACGAGGGTGCGGTCGACGCGCTCCAGCCGGAGCGGATCATCCTGCTCCCGGACGGCGTCGAGGACCTCTGGAGCCCGGCCTACGCGGACCTGGTCACGCTGGCCTGACCCCGGCTCGCCGCTTCTGCCCGCCGCTTCCGCCCGAAGGCCCGGTCGTCCGTACGGAGGACCGGGCCTTCGGCGTCCCGCCCGGCCGGGTGTAGACATGGCATCCGCTCTTTGAGCCAGAAAAACTAGTCCTTTCGGCGTGTCCGGGAATGAAGAGGTCCCGCATTCCGTTTGAGGAGCTTCCGTTGGCCCGCCGCTCGATCGTGGTCGGGCCCATGCTGCTGATCAGCCCTTTCGCATCGAACGGCGGTACGCCCCCGGGGGCGTGCACTCAGCGTGAGCGCCCTTGTGCGCTCGGATCACCACCGCAGGACCGCCCGTTGCGGACATGGACCTTGTCGAATGGGTGGCCAGGACGCGGTGGATGGGTGATCATGGGAATCTGACCGAGCAACGCTACGAGGAGGCACGGGTGGCCGAGACTCTGAAAAAGGGCAGCCGGGTGACCGGTGCCGCGCGTGAGAAGCTCGCGGCCGATCTCAAGAGGAAGTACGACTCCGGGGCGAGCATTCGCGCCCTCGCGGAGGAGACCGGTCGCTCGTACGGCTTCGTGCACCGCATGCTGAGCGAGTCCGGGGTGATTCTCCGGGGCCGCGGCGGTGCCACGCGGGGCAAGAACAAAGCTACTGCTGGAGCTGGTTCCTGACGCCCCGTCAATTCACTGGACGGATGACTCGGCGGCAGGGCGCCGTCCGGGGGGACGACCGTTGATCGTCCGCCCCCGGCGAGGGCGAACCGGCCGCCGATCGTCATGCCGGGGCCGCGCGCCGGCCCCGCCGTGCGCCGTCGGGAGGCGTCCGCGGGCTGCCCCCTGCCGTCGCGCCGCCAGTTTTGTTACTCTCCGGTAGCCAAGCACCCTCGCCACCGGAGGTCCCCGCATGACCGCTCCCGCCACCGATCCGCAGACCCCGCACCGGGAGCAGGACGGCGTCCGCCTGGAGATCGACGGTGAACTCGCCGTCGTCACCCTCTGTCAGCCCAAGCGGCGCAACGCCCAGTCACCCGCCCTTTGGCGCGCCCTCACCGCAATCGGTCGCGAGCTGCCCGGAACCGTCCGGGTGGTGCTGCTGCGCGCCGAGGGCGTCTCCTTCTCCGCCGGTCTCGACCGCGCGATGTTCACCCCCGAGGGCATCCCCGGCGAGCCCAGCTTCCTCCAGCTGGCCGCCGCCGGCGACCAGGAGCTGGACGAGACCATCGCCGGCTACCAGGAGGCCTTCACCTGGTGGCGCCGCCCCGACCTGGTCACCGTCGCCGCCGTCCAGGGCCACGCCGTCGGCGCCGGCTTCCAGCTCGCCCTCGGCTGCGACCTGCGGGTGGTCGCCGAGGACGTCCAGTTCTCCATGAAGGAGACCTCGCTCGGGCTGGTCCCCGACCTGGCCGGCACCAAGCCGCTGACCGAACTGGTCGGCTACGCCCGGGCCCTGGAGATCTGTGCCACCGGCCGCTGGGTCGGCGCGGCCGAGGCCACCGCGATCGGCCTCGCCAACCTCGCCGTCCCGGCCGACGAGCTGGACGCCGCCGCCCGCGACCTCGCCGCCGCCCTGCTCGCCGCACCGCGCAACGCGGTCATCGAGACCAAGGCACTGCTCCAGGGTGCCGCCGGCCGCTCCTACGACGAGCAGCGTTCGGCCGAACGGGCGGCCCAGGCCCGCCGGCTGCGAGACCTCGCCGGCATCGGCGACTGACCGGCCGCGACCGGCCGCGACCGCACCGGGAGGCCCGGTCCCGTGGGACGACCCACGGGGCCGGGCCTCCCGGCGTTCGGGCCTTCCGGCTGCTCCGGGGGCGGGATTCGTGGCGAAATGCCAGAGTTGGAGCGATTTGCGATATAGCTGGAGCCGCACGACGGGAGATGAGCCATGCCTGACACTCCGACGCCCGCCACCCTGCACAAGAACGCCCCGCACGGCGCCGCCACGCCCGCCTCCGCCGCTGCCGCCTCCGCCGCGTCGCCGGCGAGCACGGAGGCCGCCAAGGCGGTCGGCGAGCGCGGCCGCACCGCGCTGGCCGTCGGCGTGGTCGAGAAGATCGCCGGGATGGCCGCGCGCGAGATCGGCGGCATCCACGCCCTGGGCTCCGGCCTCTCCCGCACCTTCGGCGCGATGCGCGACCGGGTCCCCGGCGGGCGCGGCAGCGTCGGGCGCGGCATCAAGGCCGAGGTGGGGGAGAAGCAGACCGCCATCGACATCGCGCTGGTCGTCGAGTACGGCGTCGTCATCCCCGAACTCGCCCGCCAGGTGCGGGAGAACATCATCGACGCGGTCGAGCGGATGACCGGGCTGGAAGTCGTCGAGGTCAACATCGCCGTCAACGACGTCCACCTGCCCGACGAGCCCGACGTCGAGGAGGAGGAAGAGGAGGAACCCTCCTCCTCCGGGCAGCGGCCCAAGCTGAAGTAGTCCGTAGCGGTACCCGGCGCAAGACCGTAAGACGAGGTGGAACGGATGAACCTGGCCATCGTCGGCCTGGTGGTGGGAATGGCCCTCGGCTTCGCCGGATACTTCGGCGGCTTCGCGGCCTTCCTGCTGGTGGCGGTGCTCGGGGCGGCCGGCTTCGTGGTCGGCCGCCTACTGGAGGGCGACATCGAGCCCGGCGAGCTCGGCGACCTGCTGCGCGGCCGCGACCGGCGCCGCTGATGGCGGCCCTGGCGCCGGTCCCCGCCCACCGGGAACCCGGCGACCGCGGCCGGCTGCGGATAGCGGACCGCGTCTACGCCCGGATCGCCGCCCGCGCCGCCCGCGAGGCACTCGCCGACGCCTGGCACGGCCGCACCGCGCGAGGCGGCCCGCCGAGGGTCTCGGTCGGCGGCCCCGCGCACCCGGGCGCCCCGATCACCGTCCGGGTCTCCGTCGACCTCCCCTTCCCGTCGGACCTCGCCACCCTCGGCCGCGCCGTCCGCGACCGCATCACCGCCGACACCCGCACCTTGACCGGCACCCGAGTGGCCGAAGTCGTCGTCGTGATCGAACACCTGCTCCCAGAGCCCACCCGATGACCCCCGGACCCCGCATCGGTGACCGGTCGCGGAGCCGACCGGCTCAGCGCCCGGGCGTGCAGGCGGCGGCCGTTGTCGAGCTGCGCCCTGTGCTCGGCGGCTGTTCCGGGGGTTGCCCGATGGCCGCCGGAGCGCGGCCGGTGGCCGGTGGCGGTGGGGGTGGTTCGGTGAGGGCGCGGGTGGAGGTGGTGGTTGTCGCCGGGTCGTGCCCGGGGCCTGGCGGTGGTGGTGGCCAGGTGTCCGTGTCCGGTGGCTGTTCGACGGTCGCCGGGGCGCGTGGAGGTGGCCGGGTGGCAGGTGTGGTCGAGCCACGCCCGGTTCCCGGTGGTCGGGTGGTCGTTCGCGGAGCCGACCGGGTGAGCGTGCGGCGGGAGGTGGTGGTCGTCGCCGTGCCGCGCCCTGCGTCCGGCGGCTGTTCCGGGGGTTACCCGATGACCGCCGGAGCGCGCCCTGCGTCCGGCGGCCGTGGTGGTCGGGTGCCTGCTCCCGGAGCCCACCCGATGATCGCCGGGGTGCGGGTCATGGAGGTGGCTCGGTGAGGGCAGGGGTGGAGGAGGGGGGTGGGGTCGGGCAGGTCGTCGACGGGGGCGGGCAGGTGAAGGTCCGGCGGTTGCGGGCTCCGCGCACTGTGGCTGCGGCGGTGGTGGCGACCGTGGTGCTGGTGGTGGCCGGGGGGCTGCTGTACGACGTGGTCGCCGTTCGGACCGGGCATCAGGCGCGGCGGTGGCGGGCGGAGCTGGCGGATGAGCTGGCCACCCGGCAGCTGGACGACCCGGCCGTGCTGATCGGCGCCGGCGCCGGGGTGCTGGTCGGCGGCTGGCTGCTCTGGCTGGCACTCGCGCCCGGTCTGCGGCGGTGGCTGCCGCTGCGCCCGCACGGGGAGACCGCCGTGGTCATCGACCGCTCGGGGGTGGCGGCGCTGCTGGCCGACCGGGCAGCCGGGATGCCGGGCGTCGAGCACCTGCGGGTGCGGGTCGGTCGGCGCCGGGTGCGGATCGCGCTCTCCGGTCCGGCCGACCCGGCCTCGGTGGAGCGTCGGCTGCGGGAGGAGCTGGCGGCGGTTGCGCCGGCCCGGCCGCTGCGGCTGGACGTGCGGACGGCGGGCCTTCGCAAGCGTGCCGGGAAGGCGGAGGACATCGGGGCGGGCGGTGGAGCCGAGTGAACCGGGAAACCGTCAACCGGCTGCTGCTGGGTGTGGTCGGGACGGCGCTGCTGGTGGCCGGGGTGCTGGTGCTGGCCGGCGGGCTGGACCTGTACGGGCGCCTCGGCGTCGATCCGCCGTCCCGGTGGCCGCTCACCTCGCCCGACCAGCCGGTGGTGAGCGCGCGCTCGCGCACCCGGTGGACGGGCGAGTCGTGGTGGTGGCCGGCGGTGATCGCCGGGCTGGCCGTGGTGGTGGCGGGCACCGCCTGGTGGCTGCTGGCACAGGTGCGCCGCAGCGGTCCGACGACCGTCGTGCTGCCGACGCCCGGCGCGTCGGGGCTGCGCCTGCGGCTGCGGACCAGGGCGCTGGAGGAGGCGGTGGAGACCGAGGCGGTGGCGCTGCCGGAGGTGGAGCGGGTGGGCGTGCGGCTGGTGCGCGGGTCCGGGCAGCAGCGGTTGCGGGCGGCCGTCCGGATGACGCCGGGCGGTGATCCGGCCGCGCTCGCCGAGCACTTCGAGACCGGTCCGCGCACCGGGGTGCTGGCCAGCATGGGTCTGCCGGAGCTGCCCGCGGACCTGCGGATCCGGGTGGTCGCGGCCCGGCCGGAGGTCACCGGGCGACGCCACCGCCACCGCGGCAGGCGGCCGCGGGTGGTGTGACGCCGCCCGGCGGTGTTCACAGGCCGCGCAGCGCGCCCCCGTCGACCGGGATCATCACACCGGTGAGGTAGGAGGCGGCGGGGGAGAGCACGAAGGCGGCGACCTTGCCGAACTCCTCGGGGGTGCCGTAGCGGCCGAGCGGGATGTCGGCGCTGTTGCGGGCGCGGGCGGCCCCGGCGTCGCCGCCGAGGGCGTCGAGTTCGCGCACCCGGTCGGTGTCGATCCGGGCCGGGAGCAGGCCGACCACCCGGATGCCGCGCGGGCCGAGTTCGTCGGCGAGCGACTTGGCGGCCATCGCCAGGCCCGGGCGCAGGCCGTTGGAGATGCCGAGGCCCGCGATGGGCTGGCGGACGGAGCCGGAGAGCACGAAGCCGATCACTCCGCCCTCGCCGAGGGCCCCGGCGGCGGCGCGGGCGATCCGCAGGGCGCCGAGGAAGACCGACTCGAAGGCGCCCCGCCAGGCCTCCTCGGGGGCGGTGGCGACCGGGCCGGCCTGTGGTCCGCCGACGCTGATCAGCACGCCGTCCAGCCGGCCGAAGCGCTCGACGGCCGCCGTGACCAGCCGCTCGGCGGTCGCCGGGTCGGCGTTGTCGGCCACCAGTCCGTGCACCGCGCCCGGTTCCCCGCCGAGGGCGGCGAGTCCGGCGACGGCCGCGTCGACGGACTCCCGGCTCCGGCCGGTGACCAGCACCCGGGCGCCGTCGGCGGCGAGTTCGCGGGCGGTGGCCAGGCCCAGGCCCCGGGTCGCGCCGGTGACCACGTACACCTTGTTCTGCAGTCCAAGATCCATGGAGCCATCCTGCCGGGTCGGCCCGGACGGCGGGTAACGGGACCCGACGACGCCGGCCGGGTGGTCCGCCTGGATGCGGCACTGACCCCTCCGCCGCCCCGGCGCTGGCGTTGACGCCCGCGTCAAGGTCTACCGTCGTTCCCGGCGGCGTTCGAACGGCTGCCGGAAGGGCAGGGTCCGGACATGCGGATCGGTGAGCTGGCGAAGCGGGCGGGGACCACCACGAGGGCGTTGCGGTACTACGAGCAGCTCGGGCTGCTCCCGGCCCGCAGGGCCGGCAACGGCTACCGCGCGTACGGCGAGGAGGACGTGCGGCTGCTGCGGCAGATCCGCACCTTGCAGGACTTCGGCTTCGGCCTGGAGGAGACCAGGCCGTTCGTCGAGTGCCTGCAAGCGGGTCATCCCCACGGCGACTCCTGCCCGGCCTCGCTGGAGGTCTACCGGAGGAAGCTGTCCGAGCTGGACGAGTGCATCGCCCGGCTCCAGGAGGTCCGTACCCGGGTGTCCGAGCAGTACGCCCGGGCCGAGCGGGAGCGCGACGCGCTCGCCGCGGGGGCCGCCGCGGAGCCGCCGCAGTGCGAATGGGTCGCCGCACCGGCGGCCCTGGACCGGGACGAGTGGGAGAAGAGGTAGGCCATGGTGCGGATCGCAGGGGTGGCGGCGGTGACGGACGAGACCTTCGCCGCCGAGGTGCTGGCGGCCGAGGGGCCGGTGCTGGTGGACTTCACGGCCGACTGGTGCCCGCCGTGCCGCCAGATGGTGCCGGTGCTGGCGGAGATCGCCCGGGAGGAGGCGAACCGGCTGACCGTGGTCAGCCTGGACGTCGACCACAACCCGCAGACCCAGGCGGCGTACGGGGTGCTGTCGATGCCGACACTGATGGTGTTCCGCGGCGGCGAGCCGGTGAAGTCGGTGGTCGGCGCCCGGGCCAAGGCCCGGCTGCTGCGCGAGCTGGAGGACGTGCTCTGACGCCTCCGCCGACGGGCCGGGCGCGGCTCAGGCGGGGACGGCGACCGCGGGGCCCTCGGCCCCGGCGGCCTCCTTGCGGCGGTCCTTGGCCTCGCGCCGCGCCATCACCACGAACCCGACCGGGATCATCGCGGTGAACAGCCACCACTGGATCGCGTACGCCATGTGCGGGCCGATGTCGGAGTGGTTGGGCTCGGGCAGCAGCTCGGGCTGGTCGGCGGGGGAGGGCTCGGTGGCGGTGAGCTCCAGGTAGCCGCCGAGCAGCGCGGCGCCGCTCTCCTTGGTCTGCTGGGCGGTGCTGATCAGGTTGAACTGCCGGTCCGGCAGGCCGGCCCGGTCCTTGAGGCTGCCGGTGGCGGTCTCGTCGGCGCGCAGCCGGCCGGTCAGGGTGACCTGGCCGGCCGGTGCGGCGGGGACGGCAGGGTAGTCGGTGGCGGAGGTGCCGGAGGGCACCCAGCCGCGGTTGACCAGGACGGTCCCCCCGCCGTCGGCGAGCACCAGCGGGGTGACCACGAAGTAGCCGATCTTGTCCCCGCTGGAGTCGGTCCGCTTGCGGACCACGAACTCGTGCACCGGGTCGTACTCTCCGGCGGCCGTCACGGGGCGCCAGGTGAGGTCCTTGGGCACGGCGGACCCGGGTGCCGCCGACAGGGTGTCGTACGGCACGGGCTCGGCGGCGAGGGACCGGGCGACCAGCTCGTTGCGGTCCACCCGCGCCTCGTGGCGGTGCAGCTGCCAGAACCCCAGGCGGATGGTGGTGGGGATCAGCAGCAGGGCGATCAGCAGGGCGATCAGCCAGCGCCGGGAGAGCAGAAAACGGTACACACGGGCACCGTACGCCCTGCTCACAACCGCCTCACGCACCGGGGTGCGGGGCGACCTCGCGCAGCAGCTGGAGGAAGGCGTCCTCGCCGACCACCGGGGTGCCGACCTCGCGGGCCCTGCGGGCCTTGCCGCTCCAGCTGTCCGGTTCGTTGGTGACCAGCAGGCTGGTGAGCCGGCTCACCGAGGTGGCGATGTGCAGGCCCGCCTCGACCGCGCGGTCCTCCAGCAGCTCGCGGTCGGTGGCGGTGTCGCCGGTGATGGCCACCCGCATGCCCTGGACGAGCGGCCTGCCGTCCTGCCAGCGCCCGGGGTTCGGGTACGGGCACGGCGGGCGCTTCCTGGCCTGCCGGTAGGAGGCGCCGGTCCAGGAGGCGCGGGCGGGGGAGGCCGGCGCGTCCTCGCCGAGGTCGGTGACGGCCACGCACGCCTGCAACGGCAGCGGGACGCCCCCCGAGCGGGCCAGCGCCAGGCTGGGGCGGAACGCCTCGGCGAGCACCCGGGCGTCGTCCAGCGCGTTGTGCGCCTGGCGCTGGTGGACGCCGAAGTACTCGGCCAGCGAGGACAGCTTGCCGTTGGGCAGTGGCAGCCGCAGGTCGCGGGCCAGCACCATGGTGCAGAGCCGCTGCTCGACCGGGGCGTGCAGGCCGGCCCGGGAGAACTCGCGGGAGATCATGTTCCAGTCGAAGAGCGCGTTGTGGGCGACCATCACCCGGCCGCGCAGCCGCTCGGCGAACTCCTCGGCGATCTGCGGGAAGGTGGGCGCGTCGGCCAGCTGGTCGCCGGTGAGGCCGTGGATCCAGACCGGGCCGGGATCGCGCTCCGGGTTGACCAGGGTGTACCAGTGGTCGACGACGTCGCCGTCCTCGTCCAGTCGGTAGACGCCCGCCGAGATGACGCGGTCCGTGCGGCCGAGGCCGGTGGTCTCGACGTCGACCACCGCGAAACCGCCGGCGGGGGCGGCGGAGCGCTGGGCCGGGACCGCGGCGCTCCGCGGGGCCGCGCCGGGGGTCTCGGGTTGGATCGCGTACATGGTCCAACAGAATAAGGCCCTCCGCGGACCGCGGACGGCGGTTCGCCGAGGTCCGGGGTCGTCCGGAAGGTTGTCCGGGGCCGCCCGGAATAGAGTGGACGGTGCAGTCGTCGTACACCTGGTCGATTGTTCCCCGGTCGCCCGCGGCACCCCGGCGGGCACCTCTGCGAAGGACGAACCCTCATGCGCGCCACCGTCATCCACGGTCCCAGCGACATCCGGATCGAGGAGGTGCCGGACCCGGTCGTGCAGCAACCGACCGACGCGGTGGTGCGGGTGGTGAACGCCTGCATCTGCGGCAGCGACCTGTGGGCGTACCGCGGCGTCGCGTCGCGGGTGGCCGGGCAGCGGATCGGGCACGAGTTCCTCGGGGTGGTGGAGGAGACCGGCGCCGAGGTGCGCGGCGTGCGGCGGGGCGACCTGGTGGTGGCGCCGTTCGTCTGGTCCGACGGCACGTGTGATTTCTGTCGCGAGGGCCTGCAGACCTCCTGCCCGCACGGCGGCTTCTGGGGGCAGGTCGGCTCGGACGGCGGGCAGGGCGAGGCGGTGCGCGTCCCGTTCGCGGACGGCACCCTGGTGAAGCTGCCCAAGGAGGCGCAGGGCGACGAGAAGCTGCTGCCGGGGCTGCTGGCGCTCTCCGACGTGATGGCGACCGGGCACCACGCGGCGGTCTCGGCGCGGGTGCGGCCGGGCAGCACGGTGGCGGTGGTCGGCGACGGGGCGGTGGGCCTGTGCGGAGTGCTGGCCGCGAACCGGCTGGGCGCCGGCCGGATCATCGCCCTGGGCCGGCACGCCGCCCGGACCGACCTGGCCCGCCGGTTCGGCGCGACCGACGTGGTGGCGGAGCGCGGCGAGGCGGCGGTCGAGGCGGTCCGGGAGCTGACCGGCGGACTGGGCGCGCACTCCGTGCTGGAGGCGGTCGGCACCGAGGAGTCGATGCGCACCGCCGTGTCGATCGCCCGGGACGGCGGCGCGGTCGGCTACGTGGGCGTGCCGCACGGCGGCAGCGCGGGCGTCGACATCGGTCAGATGTTCGGCCGGAACGTTTCGCTGGGCGGCGGTGTGGCGCCGGCCCGCGCGTACATCCCCGAGCTGCTGCCGGACGTCCTGTCCGGCGCCATCGAGCCGGGCCTGGTCTTCGACCGCGTGGTGGACCTGGACGGCGTCCCGGACGGCTACCGGGCGATGGACGACCGTTCGGCCCTGAAGGTGCGGATCGCTTTCTGACGTACCGCTGTTGACGCACCGCCAGGGGTGGTCCGGCTCGCCGGGCCACCCCTCAAGTGTGCCCGGACAGGTGGTTTTCGGTCACTCGGTTGCGGCGAAGGGGTGAAGGTTTGGCTGATCACGGTCAAACTCTTTCGGGTGAAGCGAGGCCCTCCTAGCATGGCGCGGCGCGCATCAGGATTGTGACTTCGCTCACGTCCGATCGTTTCCACTGGTGCGACCGCTACGCCGAAGGAGTGAGGAGTCAGAGTGGAATCGCCGCCGATCACCACCACCCCCAGCGAAAACCAACTCATCGAGGAGAGCGCGGAGTTCCGCACCCTCCGGCGCTCGTTCCGGAACTTCGCGTTCCCGGTCACCATCGGCTTCGTGCTCTGGTACCTGCTCTACGTGCTGCTCTCCGGCTACGCGCCCGCGCTGATGGGCACCAAGGTCGTCGGGCACATCAACGTCGCCCTGGTGCTCGGGCTGCTGCAGTTCCTCACCACCTTCGCCATCGCCGCCTGGTACGCGCGCTACGCCGACCGGAGGATCGACCCGAGCGCGTCCGCGATCCGCGAGGCGCGCGGTGCGGTCGTCCACGGTCCCCGGGAGGCCACCGAATGAACCTGCTCGCCAGCTCCGCCACCGACCACCGCGGCCTCACCATGACCCTGTTCGGGGCCTTCGTGCTCGCCACCCTCGGCATCACCGTCTGGGCCGGCCGGCAGACCAAGGACGCCGCCGACTTCTACGCCGGCGGGCGCGCCTTCTCCGGCTTCCAGAACGGCCTCGCCATCTCCGGCGACTACATGTCCGCCGCGTCCTTCCTCGGCATCGCCGGGGCCATCGCGCTGTTCGGCTACGACGGCTTCCTCTACTCCATCGGCTTCCTGGTCGCCTGGCTGGTCGCGCTGCTGCTGGTCGCCGAACCCCTGCGCAACTCCGGCCGCTACACCATGGCCGACGTGCTGGCCTTCCGGATGCGCCAGCGCCCGGTGCGCACCGCCGCCGGCATCTCCACCATCGTGGTGTCGATCTTCTACCTGCTCGCCCAGATGGTCGGCGCCGGCAGCCTGGTCGCCCTGCTCCTCGGGGTCAGCGGCGACGCCGCCAAGCGGTGGACCATCGTCGCGGTCGGCGCGCTGATGGTCCTCTACGTCGCCATAGGGGGCATGAAGGGCACCACCTGGGTGCAGATCGTCAAGGCCGTACTGCTGATCGCCGGCACCGCGCTGATGACCGTACTGGTGCTGGCCAAGTACCACTTCAACCTCTCGACGCTGCTCGGCGCCGCCGCCGACGCCAGTGGCAAGGCCAACGCCTTCCTGGAACCGGGCCTGAAGTACGGGATCACCGGCACCAGCAAACTCGACTTCCTCAGCCTCGGCCTCGCCCTGGTGCTCGGCACCGCCGGCCTGCCGCACATCCTGGTCCGCTTCTACACGGTGCCCACCGCCAAGGCCGCCCGGAAGTCGGTGCTCTGGGCGATCGGCATCATCGGCGGCTTCTACCTGATGACCCTGGCGCTCGGCTTCGGCGCCGCCGCCCTGGTCGGCCCCAAGGCGATCAAGGCCGCCAACGCGGCCGGCAACACCGCCGCCCCGCAGCTCGCCGAGCAGCTCGGCGGCGGCCCGGGCACCACCGGCGGGGCGGTGCTGCTCGCGGTGATCTCCGCGGTCGCCTTCGCCACCATCCTCGCCGTCGTCGCCGGACTCACCCTGGCCTCCTCGGCCTCCTTCGCCCACGACCTCTACGCCAACGTCATCCGGCGCGGCAAGGTCTCCGAGCGTGAGGAGGTGCACGTCGCCAAGTGGGCCGCCGCCGGCATCGGCGCGGTCGCGATCGTGCTCAGCCTGTTCGCCGACAAGCTCAACGCCGCCGCCCTGGTCGCCCTGGCCTTCGCGGTGGCCGCCTCGGCGAACCTGCCCACCCTGCTGTACTCGCTGTTCTGGAAGCGGTTCACCACCACCGGCGCCGTCAGCTCCGTCTACGCCGGACTGCTCTCCTCGGTGCTGCTGGTGGTCTTCTCGCCGGTCGTCTCGGGCGCGAAGAACTCGCTCTTCCCGCACTCCGACTTCCACTGGTTCCCGCTGGAGAACCCCGGCCTGGTCTCCATCCCGGTCGGCTTCCTGGCCGGCTGGGTCGGCACCGTGCTCTCCCGCCACGAGGCCGACCCGGCGAAGTACGCTGAACTGGAGGTCCGCTCACTCACCGGGCTGGGCGCCCACTGACCGGCGGGTCATGACTAAGCTGGCCCGGCCCCGCCGTGACGGTGGCCGGGCCGGCCGCCTCCCGGCGGCACCTCACTCGGGAAGGGACCGCCGTGCTGCTCGACACCTTCGGCCGCCGAGCCGTCGACCTGCGGGTCTCCCTCACCGACCGGTGCAACCTGCGCTGCACCTACTGCATGCCGGAGGAGGGCCTGCAGTGGCTGGCCAAGCCGGAGCTGCTCACCGACGAGGAGATCGTGCGGCTGGTCACCCTCGCCGTGCGCGACCTCGGCGTCCAGGAGGTCCGCTTCACCGGCGGCGAGCCGCTGCTGCGCCCCGGGCTGATCGGCATCGTCGAGGCCTGCGCCGCGCTCGACCCGCGCCCCGAGCTCTCGCTCACCACCAACGGCATCGGCCTCGCCCGCACCGCGGCCGCGCTGCGCTCGGCCGGCCTGGACCGGGTCAACGTCTCGCTCGACACCCTCGACGAGTCCACCTTCCACACCCTCACCCGGCGCCACCGCCACCACGACGTGCTGGCCGGCCTGGCCGCCGCCGAGGACGCCGGGCTCACCCCGGTCAAGCTCAACGCGGTGCTGATGCGGGGGGTCAATGAGCACGAGGCGCCGGCGCTGCTCGCCTGGTGCCTGGAGCGCGGCTACGAACTGCGGTTCATCGAGCAGATGCCGCTGGACGCCCAGCACGGCTGGGACCGCTCCTCGATGATCACCGCCGAGGAGATCCTGGAGCGGCTGTCCGCCCGGTTCACCCTCGCCCCCGAGTCCTCCGCAGCCCGCGGCGCGGCCCCCGCCGAACGCTTCCTGGTGGACGGCGGCCCGGGCCGGGTCGGCGTGATCGCCTCGGTGACCCGCCCGTTCTGCCGCGCCTGCGACCGCACCCGGCTCACCGCCGACGGCCAGGTCCGCAACTGCCTCTTCGCCACCGGCGAGACCGACCTGCGCACGGCGCTGCGCTCCGGCGCCGACGACGCCGAACTGGCCGCGCTGTGGCGGGCCGCGATGTGGGGCAAGAAGGCCGGCGCCGGCATCGGCGAGCCGGACTTCCACCAGCCGTCCCGCCCGATGTCGGCCATCGGCGGCTGAGGCTCAGCCCTCGGCGGGGGGCTGGTCGGCGGGGGGCTGGTCGGCGAAGGGCAGGACCTCCTTGAGGAAGCCGCGCACGCCGAGGAACTGGGAGAGGTGCTCGCGGTGCTCCTCGCAGGCCAGCCAGGTCTTGCGGCGGTCCGGGGTGTGCAGCTTGGGGTTGTTCCAGACCAGCACCCAGACGGCGTCCGCGCGGCAGCCCTTTGCGGAGCAGATCGGGGTCTCCGGCTGGGGGGCGTCGGGCAGCAGCATCGGCGGTCGTCCTCGGAACGGTGGGGCGGGAGGTGTCACCGTCAGTGTGTCACGCACCGGGAGTCCGGAAGGAAGCGCGCATGGCGACGCCGGGCAGCCACGGGGGGAGCTGCCCGGCGTCGGTCCGTCGCTCCGACGGGGGATGCGGAGCGCGTACGCAGTATGTCACGGCATGGGGTGGGTATGGGGAGGTCTTGCATGATTAATCTGAGCTTCTTTTGAGCTTTCCGGCCCGGCAAGCGGTCGATAGTGGCTCAAAACGGACGGTCAGCTCCGGTCCTGTGAAGAATCGGTGGGCACACGCCCGGTCCCATCAGTACCCTGCGTCACATCCGCACCGCGCGGCCCGGCGCCACCGGGGCCCAGCATCAGCGGCGTGGTCGCCGGCACGTCGAACGTCGACGGCAGGCCCGGCGCCCGCTCCCGGCCCGCGTTGGCGAGCAGCACCGCGAAGTACGGCAGCAGCACCCCGCCCGCCAGCGCGGCGAAGGCCAGCCACCGCTGGACGTCCCACAGCACCACCGCGAGCAGCACGCAGGCCGTCCGCAGCAGCATCGAGGCCACGTACCGGCGCTGCCGGCCGCGGACGTCCTCGCTGAGGCTGCTGCGGGCCCCCGTGATCCGGTAGACCTGTCCGTCGCCGGCGCTCTTGCCCATGTCCCAAACCACCCTCGTCCACGCGCCCGCGCGCCTCGCCGCGCGGCCTTCTCACGGTACGCCGGGGGAGGGGAGCCGACGAGACCGGGGCCGCGGGCTTGCTCCTATTGGCCCTGTCGGCCCTGCGGGCCCTGGGAGAGGAACTCCGGCGGCACCGCGTCGGTCAGCCAGACCCCGTTGGCGCTCACCCGGAACTCGTGGCCCGCCGCCGCCATCGCGGCCGCGTCCACCAGGAGCAGCACCGGCCTGCCGTGCCGGGCGCCCACCCGGGTCGCCGTCTCGGCGTCCGCCGACAGGTGGACGTCCTGCCGGGCCATCGGGCGCAGGCCCTCCGCGAAGATCGCCGCCAGGCTCCGGGTCGCCGTGCCGTGGAACAGCACCGGCGGGGGCTCGGTGGCGGCCAGACCGAGGTCGACCGCCACCGTGTGCCCCTGGCTGGCCCGGATCGAGAGGCCGTCCGGCGAGTAGGCGAAGCGGCGCTTGTTGTTGGTCGCCACCACGTGGTCCAGCTCGGCCCTGGTCAGCCGGGTGCCCCGGGCCGCCAGCGCGCCGAGCAGGACGTCCACCCGGACCCAGCCGGCCGGGTCCAGGCTGATCCCCACCCGGCCCGGGTCGTGCCGCAGGATGCGCGACAGCATCTTGCTGGTCCTGACCGTGCGCTTCTCGTCCACGCCGTCCACCCCTTCCCCCCTCCGGCCTCCGGCTAGGAGGCCTGGCTGACCGAACTCATGTTGAACCCCGGGACCCGTACCGGCGGCATGGCCGTCCGGGTGAACCAGTCGCTCCACTCGCGCGGCAGGCAGCGCTCGGTGCGGCCGACCTCGGTGATCCGGCCGAGCAGCTCCACCGGCGACTCGTTGAAGCGGAAGTTGTTGACCGCCCCGACCACCTCGCCGTTCTCCACCAGGTAGACGCCGTCCCGGGTGAGGCCGGTCAGCAGCAGGCGCGCCGGGTCCACCTCGCGGATGTACCAGAGGCAGGTGAGCAGCAGACCGCGCTCGGTCCGGGCGATCATCTCCTCCAGGGTCGGCGCCGCCTCCTGGTCGGAGGTCTCCAGGACGAGGTTGTCGACCGCCGGGCGCACCGGCAGTCCGCCCAGGGCGGCCGAGTGCCGGTTGGTGACCAGGCCGGACAGCTCGCCGTCGCGGATCCAGTCGGTGGCGGCCAGCGGCAGGCCGTTGTCGAACACCGAGGCCTCGTCCTCGCTGGCGTGCGCCAGCACGAACGGCGCGGACTCCAGCCCCGGCTCGCGCGGGTCGGAGCGCAGCGTCAGCGGCAGTCCGGCCAGCTCGTCGCCGATCCGGGTGCCCCCTCCGGGCCTGGAGAACACCGTCCGGCCCTCGAAGGCGTCCCGTCCGCCGGCCGACCAGGTCAGGTACACCATGAGGTCGGCGACGGCGGACGGCGGCAGCAGCGTCTCGTAGCGGCCGGCCGGCAGGTCGATCCGGCGCCGGCCCCAGCCGAGCCGCCGGGTGGCCTCGGCGTGCAGGGCGGTGACGTCGACGTCGGAGAAGTCCTGGGTGGCGGCGCCGGTCCAGGCCGAGCCGGACAGGTCGGCGGTCTTGGCGTTCAGCTCGACCATGCCGGTCGGCTGGTCGTGGCGCAGCCGCAGGCCGGTGGAGGTGCCCAGGTAGCTGGTGACCATCTCGTGCCGGGCGAAGCCGTACAGCAGCTCGCCCTGCTCGGCGGCGCGGGCGAAGGCCCGGCCGAGGGCCGGTCCGAACTCCTCGAACACGGCGATCGAGGTCTCCGCGGGCGGCTGGGTGAAGTGCGGCGAGTTCGGCTGCTCGGCGGCGGTGACCAGCGGCTGCGCGTCCTCGGCCGGACCGGCCGCGCGGGCGGCCTCCTCGGCGGCGCGGACCAGCTCCGCCACGTCGTCCGGCCCGACGGCCTCGCGGGAGACCACGCCGGAGGCGGTGCCCTCGGCGCCGGCCACCGTGGCGATCACGGTGAGCCGGCGGCCCCGGGTGACGCCGTTGGTGGTGAGCGCGTTGCCGGCCCACCGCAGGTTGGCGGTCGACTCCTCGTCGGCGATCACCACGCAGCCGTCGGCGCGGGAGAGGCCGAGCGCCAGCTCGACGAGTTCGTGGGGCTGCGTCGTCGCGGTCATCAGTGACCCGCCTCCTGCTGGGTGTTGAGCACGTTGACGTTGCGGAACAGCGCCGAGGGGCAGCCGTGGCTGACCGCGGCGACCTGGCCGGGCTGCGCCTTGCCGCAGTTGAACGCGCCGCCCAGCACGTAGGTCTGCGGGCCGCCGACGGCGGCCATCGAGCCCCAGAAGTCGGTGGTGGTCGCCTGGTAGGCGAAGTCCTTCACCTGGCCGGCGAGTTCGCCGTTCCTGATGGCGTAGGCGCGCTGCCCGGTGAACTGGAAGTTGTACCTCTGCATATCGATCGACCACGAACGGTCTCCGACGATGTAGAGGCCGTTCTCGACGCCCGCGAACAGGCCCTCGGTGGACGGGCCGTCCTCGGCCGGCTGGAGCGAGACATTGGCCATCCGCTGAACCGGGACGTGCGCGGGGGAGTCGGCGAAGGCGCAGCCGTTGGAGCGCTCGAAGCCCTTGAGCCTCGCCATCGCGCGGTCGAGCTGGTAGCCGACCAGGACGCCGTCCTTGACCAGGTCCCAGGACTGCGCGGCCACCCCCTCGTCGTCGTAGCCGACGGTGGACAGGCCGTGCTCGGCGGTGCGGTCGCCGGTGACGTGCATCAGCTCGGAGCCGTACTTCAGCGAGCCCAGCTTGTCGAAGGTGGCGAAGGAGGTGCCGGCGTAGGCGGCCTCGTAGCCGAGCGCGCGGTCCAGCTCGGTGGCGTGGCCGATCGACTCGTGGATGGTCAGCCAGAGGTTGGACGGGTCGATCACCAGGTCGTAGCGGCCGGCCTCGACGCTCGGCGCCTTCATCTTCTCGGCCAGCAGGACCGGCAGTTCGGCGAGCTCGGCGTCCCAGTCCCAGCCGCTGCCGGTGCCCGTCAGATATTCCCAGCCGCGCCCGGCCGGCGGCGCCAGGGTGCGCATCGAGTCGAAGGCGCCGGTGCGCCCGTCCACGGAGGTGGCCTCCAGCACCGGGTGCAGCCGGATCCGCTGCTGCGTGGTGACGGTGCCGGCGGTGTCCGCGTAGAACTTGTTCTCCTGGACGGTCAGCAGGGTCGCCTGGACGTGCGAGACGCCCTCGGCGGCCAGCAGCCGGCCGCTCCACTCGGCGAGCAGCGCCGTCTTCTCGGCGTCCGGCACCTCGAAGGGGTTCACCTCGTACGCGGAGATCCAGGTGGCGTCCCGGTGCACCGGCTCGTCGGCCAGCTCGACCCGCTCCGCCGAGCCCGCCGCGCGGCTGATCCCGCCGGACAGCCGGGCCACCGCGACGGCCTGCGCCGCCACCGAGGCGGCGGCCTGCGGGGTGAGGTCCACCCCGGCGGCGAAGCCCCAGGCGCCGTCCAGCAGCACCCGGACGGCGAAGCCGAGCTGGACGCTGTCGGAGGTGCCGGACGGGCGGGCGTCGCGCAGCCGCCAGGAGGCGCTGCGGACCCGCTCCAGGCGGAAGTCGGCGTGCGCGGCGCCGAGTTCGCGGGCCCGGGTGAGGGCGGCGTCGGCCAGCGCGTGCAGCGGGTAGGCGAGGAAGAGCGGGTCGACGGCGCGCGGGGCGCCGGCGGGCGGCGTGCTGGTCGGGGGCAGCGGAGGCAATCGGGCTCCCTGGTCGGGCGGACGGCGGCTCGGGCGCCCCGGGTGCGTGCAGGTGTCGCCACAGGGGTTCCCGAACCGCATCATTGCCCGTCAAAGGGGTTTCGGCCAGCGCATTTCCGGTGCGGCGGCCGGCCGGCTACCCGACGCCCTCCCACCAGCCGTCCAGCTCCGGCGGGTTGTCGACGTCCACCCGCTCGCCGGGGCGCGGGACGGCCAGCCGCACGCCGTGCTCCTTCGCCGCCACCAGCAGCCGCTCGACCGGCTCGGACCACGGGTGCAGGCCCAGGTTGAAGGTGCACCAGTGGACCGGCAGCAGCAGTTCGGCGTTCAGCTCCCGGTGGGCGAGGACGGCGTCCTCGGGCGTCATGTGGATGTCCGCCCAGGCCGGGTCGTAGGCGCCGACCTGGACCAGCGCGGCGTCGAACGGGCCGTGCTCGGCGCCGATCCGGGCGTAGCCCTCGAAGTAGCCAGAGTCGCCGGTGTAGTAGACCTTGCGGCTCGGCCCGGCGACCACCCAGGAGCCCCACAGGGTGGTGTTGCGGGTCAGGCCGCGGCCTGAGAAGTGGTGGGCGGCGGTCAGGGTGAGCGCCAGGTCGCCGAGCGTGCAGGTCTCGTCCCAGTCCAGCTCGATGATCCGGTGCTCGGGGACGCCCCAGCGGCGCAGGTGGGCGCCGATGCCGAGCGGCACCGCGAACGGCGCGGACTGGCTGTGCACCAGCCGCCGGACCGTCGCCATGTCCAGGTGGTCGTAGTGGTCGTGCGAGATGAGCACCGCGTCCACCTGCGGCAGCTCCTCCAGCTCCACCGGTACCGGGTGCAGCCGGCGCGGGCCGACCTGGGCGGCGGGGGAGCAGCGCTCGCTCCAGACCGGGTCGAGCAGCACCCGCGAGCCCTCGATCTCGACCAGCGCCGAGGCGTGCCCGTACCAGGTGACCGCCACGCCCTCGGCCGCCGCCCCGGCGCCGTCGGGCGGGCGGACGACCGGCACCGCGCCGTTCGGCATGCGGTCGGCGCGCTGGAACAGCGCCCGGCGCACCGTCTCCGGGTCGATGCCGGACGGTGCGGCCGCCCGGGCCAGCTTGGAGGGGGCGTTGTGGAAGACGCCGTCGCGGTACTGCGGGGAGTTGCGCAGCCGCTCCTCCCGCTCGCCGTCCGGCCGGCGTCCGAACGCCGCCGGGAGATCGCGCAGCGCCCAGGCGACCGCTCCCGCGCCGGCCGCCAGTGCGGCCAGGGCCGCCAGTCGTCCGCGCCGTTGGGTGGTCCCGGCCCGTGCCTCGCTCATTGCGCGCTTCGCCTCCGCTCGTCACCGGGGCCCGGTGTCCGGCTGCGGGCCGTCGTCGGCCCCGGTGCGGCGGCCCCGGCCTCGTGCCGCACCAGGGGGCACAACGGGCGTGCCCCGCCGCCGGGTTCCCCGGAGGGGCCGCTCATCGGAAACGACAACCCGGCGCGGGGCGGTGGGCGAATCGCGCGAAATCCGGCCGGACGCGGATTGTCGGGTACCCACAGTTCCTCCGCTGCGGCGCTGTGGGAGCCCGATTCGCCGCGGCGCCGGAACGACCGATAGCGTCACACCGCGTACATCGTTACGGCGTACGTCGACATCACGGAGTGGTACGCGGGCATCACGGCGTGCGCACACAACGGAGAGAGGTGGATCGTTGAGCCGCTCGGTTCTCGTCACCGGAGGCAACCGGGGCATCGGCCTCGCGATCGCCCAGGCCTTCGCCGAGGCGGGCGACAAGGTCGCCATCACCAGCCGGTCGGGTGAGGTGCCCGAGCAGCTGGCCAAGTACGACGTGCTCGCGGTGCGCTGCGACATCACCGACAGCGCCCAGGTGGACGCCGCGCTGACCGAGGTCGAGGCCGCGCACGGCGCCGTCGAGGTGCTGGTCGCCAACGCCGGGATCACCAACGACACCCTGCTGCTGCGGATGTCGGAGGAGGCCTTCACGTCCGTGCTGGACACCAACCTCACCGGCACCTTCCGCGTGGTGAAGCGCGCGTCCAAGCTGATGATGCGCGCCCGCAAGGGCCGGATCGTGCTGATCTCCTCGGTCGTCGGCCTCTCCGGCTCCCCGGGCCAGGCCAACTACGCCGCGTCCAAGGCGGGCCTGGTCGGCTTCGCCCGGTCGCTGGCCCGCGAGCTGGGCCCGCGCAACATCACCGTCAACGTGGTCGCCCCCGGCTTCGTGGACACCGACATGACCGCGGTGCTCAGCGAGGAGCGCCGCGCGGAGATCGTCGCCGACGTGCCGCTGGGCCGTTACGCGGCGCCCGCCGAGGTCGCTTCCACCGTGCGGTTCCTCGGTTCGGACGAGGCCGCGTACATCACCGGAGCCGTCATTCCCGTCGACGGCGGATTGGGCATGGGTCACTGAGTCATGAGCGGAATCCTTGAGGGCAAGCGCATCCTGATCACCGGTGTGCTGATGGAGTCCTCCATCGCCTTCCACACCGCCAAGCTGGCCCAGGAGCAGGGCGCCGAGGTCATCCTGACCGCCTTCCCGCGGCCGAGCCTGACCGAGCGCATCGCCAAGAAGCTGCCGAACCCGGTCCAGGTCCTGGAGCTGGACGTCTCCAGCGAGGAGCAGCTGGCCGGCATCGCCGACAAGGTGCGCGAGCACCTGCCGAGCCTGGACGGCGTCGTCCACTCGATCGGCTTCGCCCCGCAGGACGCCCTGGGCGGCAACTTCCTGAACACGCCGTGGGAGTCCGTGGCCACCGCCATGCACGTCTCGGCGTACTCGCTGAAGTCGCTGACCATGGCGCTGCTGCCGCTGATGCGCGACGGCGGCGCGGTCGTCGGCCTCACCTTCGACGCGCAGTTCGCCTGGCCGCAGTACGACTGGATGGGCCCGGCGAAGGCCGCCCTGGAGTCCACCAACCGCTACCTGGCGCGCTACCTGGGCGAGCGGGACATCCGCTGCAACCTGGTCTCGGCCGGCCCGCTCGCCTCGATGGCCGCCAAGTCCATCCCGGGCTTCCCCGACCTGGCCGCCACCTGGGACACCCGCTCCCCGCTGAAGTGGGACCTGAGCGACCCGGAGCCGGCCGGCCGCGGCGTCGTCGCCCTGCTGTCGGACTGGTTCCCGAAGACCACCGGCGAGATCGTCCACGTCGACGGCGGCCTGCACGCCATCGGCGCCTGACGCCTCCCGCGCACGCCGCTGCCCGGCACCCCTCTTCCTTCGGAGGGGGTGCCGGGCAGCGGCGTCGGTCCTACTGGGGCGCGACCGGCTCGCAGCCGCGCTGCGCGGCCACCGCGTTGACCCAGGAGGTGAACAGGGGTGTGCTGAAGGCCGACTTGTCGCTGGGGGCGACGAATTCGTCCCGTCCGGACAGGTGGAGGAACAGGTCGTCCTTCCCGCACTCCGCGTGGACGGCACCGTTCGAGCCCGCGCCCCGCCAGCCTGCCGGCAGGGGGGCGTCCAGCGTCGCCCGCTGGGCGACGAAGGCCGGGTATCGCGTGTCAGTGGTGACGGTGAATCGGATGGCGGGCTCGCTCATGATCTGGCTGTAGACCCAGCAGGACTGCAGCGGCGCCGTCGGGTCGCTGACCCGCTGGGCCAGTTCCTGACTGTTCTCGCCGGTGCCCACGCCCGGCAGGTGGCAGAGCTGCCCGTCGGTCGCGAGCTCGACGGCCGGGCCGGGGGCCGTGAGGTGCATGTCCGGGACGTCGCCGGAGCCACAGCCGGACGACTTGGCGAGCGCCGCGCCGAAGTCGGCGGCGAGCCGGGCCAGGGCGGAGCGGGCCTCCTGGTCCGGAGTCTCCTTGGACGGGTTGTCCTGCCACATGAGGTCGCGTTTGCCGCGGTGACGCACATCGGCGCTGAGGATGTCGGCGTCCCGGTCCGGGAAGGCCTCCGACGCGCTGTCCGAGGGCTTTCGGCAGCCCGACGGCAGTACCAGCCAGCCGGTGTCGTTGGCGAAGGCGCCGAGCGGACCCCGGTCCGGCTGCGACATCGCGGGGTCGACGAGACTGCGCTCGTCGGAGCGGGCGACGCCGTGTGTCTGCAGAGTGAGGTCGGCGCCGTCTCTCACCTTGATCACGCAACGGCCCTCCGGCTCGGCGCGGTCCTTCGCCAGGCGGCTCTGCACGACCTCGATCCTGCCGTCACCCAGGACCTGCTGGACGTCCTTCGTCGCGACGGCGCCGTCGCAGAGGCGGTCCGGGAGGAACAGGTTGGTGTAGCGCCAGGTCGCGAAGCCGCCGGCCCCCAGCACGAGGACGAGGGCGGCGGCCATGAGCATCCAGGCACGCCGGGAGAGCTTCACTTCTGGCCGTTCCGTCCGAGGGCGCTCATCGCGTTCGCGTGGCCGGTGGTGTGACCGGTGCCCATCTCCTGGTTGACCACGTTGGCCGCCCCGGGGCTCGTGTGTGTCGCTTCGCCCCAGCCGGCCGCCATGACCTTGCCCTGGGTCAGCGCGGCGTAGTGGGCGTCGGCGGACTTGGAGTTGCCCGCGTTCTGGGCATCCTCCTTGATGTTGTCGGTCCACTCGGAGATGCCCAGGTCGACGAGCCCGCCCGCGAGGTCACCGACCTCCGGGATGAACCCGGTCACGCTGCCGTTCACCGTGGAGGCGAACTCACCGGTCTTCTCGGCCCACTCCATCCGGTCGTCCTTCTCGTCCAGGATGACGGAGGTCCGGATCGCGTCGTAGGCCCCGAGGGCCGTTCCGACCTGCCGCGCCGGGATGTCCCGCTCCTCCGCGGCGTGCTGCGGATCGGCCGGGAGGACGGCCAAGGCCTCGGCCGCCTTGGCCCGTTCGGCGGCGTACAGCGTGGCGTAGGCCTCCGGGTCGTCGGAGACGCCGCGCATGACCCGGATGATGTGGTCGGAGCTGCCGCCGAGGTGGCCCTCGCCGTTCTTCTCCCAGGCGCCGTCGTGCTGGACGGTGGAAACGTCCTCGCTGAGTATCAGGTGCGTGTCGTCGACGTAGTCCGACAACGCGTTGGCGATCGGCTTCTTCAGGTCGTCGTGCACGTTCTCCGCGCCCTTGCCCTCGGCGTCCAGCGCGTCGATCACGCCCTGCATGACCCGTGCCTGCGCCGGGGTGTGCGGGCCGCCGTTGTGGCTGCCCTCGCCGGGGACGTCGCCGGTGGCGGCGGCCTCCAGGGCGGCGGCGAGGCCGGCCTGGTGGGTGGACTTGTCGATGATCGGCGGGCCGTACAGCGTGTTGACGTACGAGGTGGGCCACTCGCGGTCGCGCAGCAGGTACTTGAGGCGGTCGTCGGCCCCCGGCCCCTTGGGGTCGAGGAACTGGGTGGCGGCCTCCGGGTTCTGGCCCATCAGCTTGAGCACGCCGTCCACGGGGTCGTACACCAGGTCCGGACGCGGGCCGTTGAACTGGTGCGAGGACCAGCGGTTCTCGTCGTCGCGCTCGGCCTTGAGGATGTCGGTGCCGAGGTCGTTCAGGAACTGCGAGCCGTAGCCGGCGTTGCCCTTCTGCAGCAGGGTGGTGAGCGTCTGGTAGCCGTAGATCGGCTCGCTCCTGCCGCCGAAGTGGCGCTCGTTGACGTTCTTGACGCCGGCTTCCTGCAGGCCCTTGCGGAAGTCCTGGTAGAACGTGCCGCCGGTGTCCCGGGTGGCGCCGCCGATGGTGTTGGCGAGGTTGGTCTGCAACTCGCCGTACTCGCCCTTGTTCCTGCCGTCCCGGTCGTTGATCCGGACCTGGAGCTCGTCGGCGAGCAGCAGGGTGCCCTGCGGGCCGAGCGCGTTGAGCAGGGTCTGGCCGTAGACCGGGCTGCCGGAGTTGGCCTTCATCAGGTTGTTGAGCTCGGCGAGCTCCTCCGGCGTGAGGGTCTTGCCGTCCTTGAGCCGGGAGGCGAGCTCGGCGGCCCGCCTGCCGTCGGCCTGGTCGCCGCCGCCGACGGCCTGGCCGTTGAACTCGTTCACCAGGTCGCCGACCTTGGCGGCGCGGCGCAGCTGGAGGGCGGCCCGCTGGTCGGCGGCCGTCGCCTCCTCCACGTGGATCCTGATCTGCTGCGCCCACTTGCCGGCGGCCTCGCCGCGCTCGCGCTGGTAGTCCGGCTCGTGGTGGTAGGCGGAGCGGGTGGCCGGGTCGAGGGCGGCGACGTCGAACATCACGGCGCCGGTGCCGGTCACCTTCATGCCGTCGGCCCGGGCGTCCGCGACGGTCTGCTTCAGCTTCTTCTGCGCCGCCTCGAAGTCGTTCTTGGCGTCGGTGATGATCGAGGCGACGGCCTTGGCCTCGGTCTGCGCGTCGATGCTCTGCTGGCGGGTCCGGTTGACGTGGGCGTTGGCGGCGAACGCGGTGGAGCCCAGCCACAGGCCCTGGTTGCCGGTGACCGAGAGCACCTCGTTCTCCAGCCGGTGCTGGACCAGTTGGTACTTGCGGGCCATCTCCGTCCAGTCGGCGGCGGCCTTGGCCATCGCCGACGGGTCGGCCTTCATGACGTCCTCGAAACCGAGCAGGCTCATGCGCTCACGCCTTCCCGGTGAACGACGTGGCGATGCCGTGCTCGACGTTCAGGTAGTTGGTGTGGGTCTGGCGCATCATCCCGGCCTCCTGGTTGATCCGGCCGTTGAGCTGCGACACCTGCTCGTGCCACTCCTTGAGCGCTCCTCGCAGCGCCGAAGCGGTGTCCCAGCCACTCAGCTTCCCGGCCGCCGCCTCCGTCGACTCGTCGGCGGCCTTCCCGGCCGCGGTGCTGTCGTCGGCGATGCCGTCGAGCGCGGTGGCCGCCTTGTCGAGAGCCTGCGTCGACACCTTCGTCGGCCCCCCGCGACCCGGCCCCCGGCCCGGCTTCAGATCCGGATCCGCCATCACTTCTCCCCGTCGTGTCCACACCCGGCCGAAGCCCGACCGCCCGCGAATTTGCACGGGACGTTAGCACGTCAAAACCGCCCTCCCGCAAGGCGAGAGGGCTCTGCCCGGGTGCCGGGCGGGTCAGGCGGCGGAGGTGTTGCAGGCGCCGATGGCGCGGCCGGCTTCGTGGGAGGCGCGCTGGGGGTCGCGGGCGCGGATGGCGTGGACGATCTCGTCGTGGCCGAGGTAGCGCTCGGCGATGAGTTCGGGGCCGACGTCGTGGCGCAGGTGGGCGCGGGTGACCTCGCCGAGGTCGGCGTAGAGGGCGGCGAGGACGTCGTTGTGGGCGGCGGCGACGACGGCCTGGTGGAAGGCGGCGTCGGCCTGGACGAAGTCCTCGGCGTCGCCGGAGCGCCAGGCGTCCTCGCGGCGGGCCAGGGCGGCGTCGATGAGGGCGAGGTCGCGGTCGGTGCGGCGGGTGGCGGCGAGGCCGGCGGCGGAGGTCTCCAGGGTGACCCGCAGTTCGGCGACCTGGGCGCGGTCGGCGTCGGCGAAGCGGCGGTGCATCACGCCGGCGAGCTCGCTGGTGGCCAGGACGTAGGTGCCGGAGCCCTGGCGGATGTCGAGCAGACCGTTGTGGGCGAGCGCGCGGACGGCCTCGCGCACCGTGTTCCTGGCCACACCGAGCTGTTCGACGAGGGCGGCCTCGGTGGGGATGCGCGAGCCGACCGCCCACTCGCCGGAGGTGATCTGGGCGCGCAACTGGGCGATCACCTGGTCGGACAGCGGGGTGCGCCTCGGCGAGGACAGCGCCACGGGGGACTCCTTGGGTCGGACGGGTCGGGCCATCATGCCAATTCACGGGTGCGCTAATTCATCCCATCATTCTATGATGGCCCGCATGTCGTCCGCAGCAGACACCGCAGATCCCGCCAACGCCCCCGCCCCGGCGCAGGCCCGGCCGCAGACCGGGCGGCCCTCCCCGGCCGGCCGCCGCTCCCTCGGCTGGCTGTTCGCCCTCGCGATCGCCGCCGCCGCTTTCAACCTCCGGCCCGTGGTCACCAGCCTCGGGCCGCTGCTGGACCAGGTCCGCGCCGACCTCGGGATGAGCCCGACGGTGGCCGGCCTGCTCACCGCCGTCCCCTCGCTCTGTTTCGCCCTGTTCGGCTTCGCCGCGCCCGGCCTGGCGCGCCGGCTCGGTCCGGTCGCCGTGGTCGCCGCGGGCATGGGCGCGATCACCGCGGGCGTGCTGGCCCGCTCCTTCGCCGGCGGCACGGCCGTCTTCCTGCTGCTGACCTCGCTGGCGCTGGCCGGCGTCGCGGTCGCCAACGTGCTGATCCCGGTGGTGATCAAGCGCTACTTCCCGGAGAAGGTCGGGCCGATGATCGGCCTGTACTCGATGGCGCTGTCGGCCGGCACCGCGCTGGCCGCGGCCGTCACCGTCCCGCTGACCAGCGCGCTCGGCGGGGACTGGCGGCTCGGCCTCGGGGTGTGGGCCGCGCTCGGCGCCCTCGCCCTGCTGCTCTGGATCCCGGCGCTGCTCACCCGGCGCCAGGGGGCCGGCGGGCCGTCGCAGGGCCAGGATGCCGGGGTGAAGCTGCCGATCACCCGCAGCCGCACCGCCTGGGCGCTGGCCTGCTTCTTCGGCTGCCAGGCCACCGGCGCGTACGTGGTGATGGGCTGGCTGCCGAAGATCTTCCAGGACGCCGGCGTCTCCGAGGGCACCTCCGGCGTGCTGCTGGCGCTGACCATGGTGATCGGCGTGCCGGTCTCCTTCGTGCTGCCCAACCTGGCCGCCCGCCGCGGCGACCAGCGGCTGTTCGTGGTGGTGCTGGCCTCCTTCGGCATCGCCGGCTACCTCGGCCTGGCGTTCGCCCCGGCCGGCGCGCCGTGGCTGTGGGCGGTCCTGGTGGGCCTGTCCAACTGCGCCTTCCCGCTGGTGCTGACCATGATCGGCCTGCGCGCCAGGACGGCCGGCGGGGTGGCCCAGCTGTCGGCCTTCGCCCAGGGCGTCGGCTACCTGATCTCCATCCCGGGCCCGATCCTGATCGGCCGGCTCTACCAGGCGACCGGCGAGTGGTACCTGCCGCTGGGCTTCCTGGCGCTGCTGCTGGTGCCGCAGATGCTGTTCGGCCTGCGGGCGGCCCGGGCCCGGCACATCGAGGACGAGGCCGTTCCGGTGCAGGCCGCGGCCGCGGCCTGACGGAGAGGCCCGGCGGAGCGGCCCGACGGAGGGAGCGGACGCAGCGGCCGGACGGCGGGGCCGGTGGTGGACGGGCGTGTTCGGGATGGGAGAATCCGGGCATGCCCGTTCTCGAACCGAACCCCACCGACGGCCACAAGAAGCTCGGCCAGATCGCCGCGATCATCGGCGGCATCGTCGTCCTGCTGATCATCGTCGCGAGCGTCGCCCAGAACCTGGGCTGACGGCGGGGCGCCTCCCGGCGGACCGCGCACGACGGCACCGCCCGCCCCTCCGGGTGGCGGCATCGGGCAGCACCGCGCTCCCGGCCGGCTTTTCTGCCAAGCTTGCTGGGTATGAGCGCCGACACGCCCCGCAGGATCATCGTTCTCCGCCACGCCAAGGCCGACTGGCCGAACGGCGTCGACGACCACGAGCGGCCGCTGGCCGACCGGGGCCGCCACCAGGCCCCGGAGGCCGGCCGCTGGCTCGCCGACTCCGGCATCAACCCCGACTACGTGCTCTGCTCCGACGCCCTGCGCACCCGGGAGACGTGGAAGCTCGCCGCGCACGAGCTGCCGAAGCGCTCGCGCAGGACCGTCTACGAGCCGCGGGTCTACGAGGCCACCCCGGGCGAGATCATCACCGTCCTCCAGGAGACCCCGGAGGAGTACGCCGACCTGGTCCTGGTCGGCCACAACCCCGGAGTGCTCGGCCTGACCCAGGTGCTGGCCGGCGACGAGGGCGACCGGGAGGCGCTGGAGCGGCTGCGGCTCGGCGGCTTCCCGACCGCCGCGATCGCGGTGCTGAGCTTCTCCGGCTCCTGGAAGGGCGTCGAGCCGGGCGTGGCCGAGCTGGTCTCGTACTTCACGCCGTCGGAGTGAGCGGGCGCGGCCCGGGCGGATGACCCGCCCGAACGGCTGAGGGGCGTGCGGACCAGGTCCGCACGCCCCTCAGC